>JAYUWT010000226.1:0-13232 GCA_043753405.1 Saprospiraceae bacterium
TTTAATTAGATCATTTTTACCACATTTTAAATAGAATTTTAACCAGCCTATAAGCATAATTTTTACTTTTTCAACAATTCATTGTCCTTAATAAATTAAAAGTAGAAGTTATGCAATTAAAAACAATCTGCGATCAGGAATTAATTCTTCAGTATCTGGAAGGTAACGAAAGAGCTTTTGAAGAACTTTTATCCCGACATAAAAACAAGATCTATACTACGATCTATCTTTTTGTGAAGGATGAACATCAGGCAGAAGATATTTTCCAGGAAGTTTTCATCAAGATCATTGATACACTTAGAAAAGGTAAGTACAACCATGAAGGTAAATTTGTGCAATGGGCCGTCCGCATAGCTTATAATCTGTGTGTAGATAATTTCAGAAGATCTAAACGTCGCTCTATCATCAGTACTACTGAGAATTTTGATATTTTCGATGTATTAGCCATTTCAGAAGATAGTCATGAAGATGTCATCATTAAAAGCCAGAGCCATGCTAAGATCAAAGCACTGATAGATGCCTTACCACCGGAACAAAGAGAAGTAATCATATTGAGACATTATGCGGATATGAGCTTTAAAGAAATAAGTCAGGTAACACGAGTAAGTATCAACACTGCCCTGGGCCGTATGAGGTATGCACTTATCAATATCAGACGCAATCTCACTGAAAAAGAAGCAATGGCAATCTGAACATTCAGATAAATCTACCGTTAAGAAAAAAGCTAATTTATTGTGTAATAAATTAGCTTTTTTCGTTTTACATAGGTAGCTTTGTGTTAATATGAGTAAAAATACAATTTTAATAGATGATTACAGACACAAAGGCCTACGTAATAAACTCATAGAAACCCTGAAATCTAAAGGTATTAATGATGAGCATATTCTAAAGGCTTTTCAGGAGATACCCCGTCATTATTTTCTGGACAAAGCTTTTGAGGAAATGGCTTACAAAGATCAGCCGTTCCCTATCGGATTCAGTCAAACCATTTCACAGCCTTATACTGTGGCTTATCAAACCCAACTCCTGAATATTCAAAAAAGAGACAAGATCCTTGAAATTGGCACCGGATCAGGATTTCAATCATGTATTTTAGCGCATATGGGAGCCCGGGTTTATTCTATTGAAAGGCAGGAAGGATTATTCGACAGAACAAATATTCTCTTACAAAAACTGGGTTATGGGATCATAAAGACATTTTTAAAAGACGGATTTAAAGGATTACCTATGTTTGCTCCCTTTGATAAAATTTTAATAACTGCAGCGCCGGATGAACTACCCTTCGATTTGATCGACCAATTAAAAACGGGCGGAATTATGGTCCTGCCTAAAGGAGACAGACAGATTCAAAAAATGCTGGTCCTGACCAAAACTTCTGAAACATCATACAAAATTGATGAGAAAGAAAACTTCATTTTTGTACCCATGCTTTCAGGAATTGCAAACCATCGACCGGATCTGAATTGATTAATCGATATCCCTTCCTTTAGGTATTTCGGTTGATACCTCTGTTTTTTTATAGCTGGACAGATCCACCAGCAAGGTAGCATAAGCACTTCCGGAAAGTGTCCTCCACTTTGAATCTCCATACGTGACAGTACCTGTTCCCTGCTCCCATTCTGAGGCCAATAAAGAATATTTATTACCATTTTTTGGATTTGGTCCGAACATCAGGTATTTATCATCGGAGCCGGCATCAAAACTTATGCCCAACCTATCATCTTTTGGCATATATACCAATGCTCCTTTGGTTCCTCGCTTGATTATTACCTCTTCTACTTTTTCACCACCCCTGATTGTGATCTTACCCTCCTCTACCCTGCTATCGCTTGAATTAAGCGATCTGTAGATAAGGACATCCCTATCAAGAAAAAACTGGACCTTGAAAAGATCCGAGCCATGTAAACCTGAATCTTTATACAATTGCTGAGTAAATATTCTTTTCTGTGGAACTGAAGAACAGGATATTAAAATCGAAGACAGGATACCTGTTAAGAAGAATGAGTATAAAAATGCTTTCAAAGAATTCATGGTAAGCTTAGTTTAGTGAATGTTATAAATGATTTACAAATTAAACACTTAAACACACAACCAGTATATCCTTTAACTCTTTTTAACGCATGGTTTAACTTCAATTTAACCTAAAGAGATTAAATGAATAAAATCTAAATATTTTATTTTCGTTTTTCCGCAAAGAATTTTTTTATCAGGCTGACAGACTCATCTTTACATACACCACATGCTAGTTTTGTTGCCGGATGCAAAATTTCTCTTCCAAATTTCATAAAGCCATATTTCTCATCGTCAGCACTATATACTATGCGTTCCATTTGGGACCATTTAAGGGCTCCGGCACACATGACGCATGGTTCGATGGTAACATACATCGTACAGTCACTGAGATATTTAGAACCATAATTTTGAGCTGCTGAAGTTATAGCAAGTATTTCAGCATGGGCCGTAACATCATTGAGCATTTGAACCTGATTATGCCCTTTTGCTATGATCTGATTACGTGCTACGATCACAGCGCCGATGGGCACCTCACCTTCCTCATATGCCAGTTGAGCTTCCCGTATTGCAAGTCTCATAAAATAAGCATCTGTATATAAATCCTCCATTCTAAACAGTAATTATAAATGTAAATCTATAAAATATTTAATTGTATTGCATTAAGTATGGTTTTGACTATTTTAAACATAAAAGGCGTTTACTCAGATATGAATCCATTCAAAAAATTAATTTTATTGGTTCATTTCTTTAACCTTAACATCAATTATTATTAACATAGAAAATAATTACAATTCTTTTAATCTAATACCATTATCTTTGCAAATGGAAAGAATAAATAGATTCAAAGAAAAATTTGTAGAGAAAGGTCTCACCTTTGATGATGTACTTTTATTACCTGCGCATTCAGAAGTTTTACCTCGTGAAGTGGATATTAGAACTAAACTTACTGAAAAAATAACCATTAATGTCCCGATTATTTCTGCCGCAATGGATACGGTTACAGAAAAAGCTCTTGCGATCTCAATGGCCCGGCAAGGTGGTATTGGAATAATTCACAAGAATATGTCTATAGAATCACAGGCTGCCCAGGTAAGAAGTGTTAAAAGGTCTGAAAGTGGTATGATCATAGATCCCGTTACCCTTAATGAAACAGCAACTATAGCCGATGCCTTGCATCTGATGGAACAAAATAAGATCGGTGGAATTCCCATCATTGATGCTCATCAAAAGTTGAAAGGCATCTTAACCAACAGAGACCTTCGTTTTGAAACTTCTACTCGTCGACCGGTCACCGAACTTATGACAAAGGAGAGATTGATTACTGCTCCTGTTGGTACTGATCTGGATCTTGCAAGAAATATTTTACAAACACATAAAATAGAGAAATTACCTGTAGTCGATGGAGAAGGAAGATTGGTTGGTTTGATCACATACCGCGATATCTTGAAATTAAAGGACTTCCCTTCATCCAGCAAAGACACTTTTGGCAGATTGCTTGTTGGTGCTGCAGTTGGTGTATCGGCTGACACGGAAGACAGAATAAGAGCATTGGTTCAGGTTGATGTGGATGTCATCGTAATTGATACTGCTCATGGGCATTCTCAAGGGGTTATAAATACGATCAGGCAGATAAGAAAACATTTCCCGGATATCCAGATCATTGCAGGAAACGTTGCAACGGCAGCAGGTGCTAAGGCACTTGCGGATACCGGTATCAATGGAATAAAAGTAGGTATTGGTCCGGGCAGTATCTGCACTACCAGAATTGTAACCGGAGTTGGCGTTCCACAACTAACAGCAATATTTAATGTTTCTAAAGCATTGGAAGGAAGTGGTATACCTGTCATAGGAGATGGTGGAATAAGATATACAGGCGATATCGTGAAAGCAATCGCTGCAGGAGCAGATACTGTGATGATGGGATCGTTGTTTGCGGGGGTTGAAGAATCTCCCGGTGAAACGATCATCCTTGACGGTAGAAAATTCAAAACTTACAGAGGAATGGGATCCATAGGTGCTATGCAACTCGGTTCTAAAGACCGGTATTTTCAGGATGTGGAAGATGATATCAAAAAACTTGTGCCGGAAGGAATTGAAGGAATGGTGCCTTATAAAGGATCACTTTCAGAAGTAATCTATCAATATATCGGAGGATTAAGGGCCGGAATGGGATATTGCGGATCTGCAAATATCGAATCGTTGAAGAAAGCACAGTTCGTTGAGATCTCTTCTGCCGGAGTCACTGAGAACCATCCTCACAATATTAATATTACTAAAGAGTCTCCTAATTACAGCCGACGGTAACTGGGAAATGTTGAATGATGAATGATGAATGTTGAATTAGGCGAGAAGCGAACAGCGAACTTAGTTAATGTTGAAGTTTGAATGATGAATGTTGAATGAGGCGAACAGTGAGAAGCGAACAGCGAACTTAGTTAATGTTGAAGTTTGAATGATGAATGTTGAATGAGGCGAACAGTGAACAGCGCACTTATTAAATGTTGAATTTTGAATGTTGAATGTTGAATGAGGCGAACAGTGAACAACGAACAGTGAACAGCGAACAGCGAACAGCGCACTTATTAAATGTTGAAGTTTGAATGATGAATGTTGAATGAGTAATAGGTAATAGGGTAATATTCTAACCTTCTCACCTTCTAACCTTCTCACCTTCTAACCTTCTAACCTTCTCACCTCCTAACCTCCTAACTTTAAATATGAAATTCTTTTCCATAATACTGATCATTGTAATGTGCGTTTTCAAATCGGAAGCGCAACAATGGATCCTGGACTCCAATCAGGTAAGTATGCCCATAAGATCTATTGC
Source organism: Saprospiraceae bacterium (assembly GCA_043753405.1). Taxonomy (GTDB): domain Bacteria; phylum Bacteroidota; class Bacteroidia; order Chitinophagales; family Saprospiraceae; genus Parvibacillus. Next base: position 4,841 of record JAYUWT010000226.1, read on the forward strand.
CACTGATCCGCTCGCGAGCAGGTATATCGTAACTGACGAAATGCAAATATTGAAATACAGGCCTGATGGTACATTTTGGCAAAGGTATGAAAATAACAGGCTTGGTATTATTGGCACGATCGATGTAAGTAATCCCTTTTTGGTTCTGGTATTCTATCCTCAATATCAGACATTGATTTTATTGGATAACAATATGGCTGAGACAGGAAGGCTTAATTTTGCATCTATTGGTTTTGGAAATGTAAGAACAGCAGGCATCAGTGATGACAATAATATCTGGATCCTGGATGAAGGCAAAAGGCAAATGAACAAAATCACACCGGCCGGCGAAATAATCATAGAGGGAATCCCTTATTTTGGTTTTGATATTGCAACTGAAATACCTATATATATTCAACAAAAATCCAATTATATATATGTTAGCCAGGCAAATAATAAGATCCAGGTATTTGATATTTTTGGTAAATGGCTTAAATCCCTGGAGTTTGAAGGATTTCAATCTATTATATATATTAATAAAAATTTATATATAAGAACTGACAGTTATATTGTTGAAGTACCTGTAGAAGTGGTTAGTTTTGACAAAGAACTACCTACTATAGAAGCAAAAGGTATAAGGAGTATAAGTTTTGACGTGATCAGGCAGCGATTTTACGGTATTAATACTGACAATAAAATCTGCTACCTATACCCACTATATTGATCAAAATCATTAATATGACCATCATTCAACAAATAATACATTAATATTTCCTTAATATCATTTTGTTTTTACAATTTTGCACCCTGTTTTAATTCAGAATACTATGATCAATATTACATTACCGGATGGGTCAGCCAGGCAATATCCCAGAGGAAGTTCATCCATGGATATAGCCCAATCTATAAGCATGGGTTTAGCACAAAACGTATTGGCTGCCAAAGTTAACGGAGAGATCTGGGATGCTTCCCGACCAATTGATCATGATGCAACCGTACAATTATTGACATGGAACGATAAAGATGGTAAAGCTACGTTCTGGCATTCTTCTGCACACTTAATGGCCGAAGCCCTGGAAGCCCTTTATCCGGGTGTTAAATTAGGTATCGGCCCGGCTATTGAAACCGGATTTTATTATGATATAGATACCGGAGACAGGTCTATTGGTTTGGCCGAATTGGAATCTATCGAGAAGAAAATGATTGAATTGGCTTCACAAAAAAATACATATAACAGAAAAAATGTTTCTAAGGCAGATGCCATTTCTTATTTTACAAACAAAGAGGATCAATATAAATTGGAATTGATCCGCGACCTGGAAGATGGTCAGATCACTTTTTATACACAGGGTAGCTTTACAGATCTATGTCGTGGACCTCATATTACAGATACGGGCAAGATCAAAGCCTTAAAATTAATGAATGTCGCAGGTGCTTACTGGAGAGGTGATGAAAAACGACCTATGATGACCAGGATTTATGGTGTAAGTTTTCCAAAACAAAAAGAACTGCAGGAATACCTTACCATGATCGAAGAAGCTAAGAAACGCGATCACAGGAAGTTAGGTACTGAATTAGAACTTTTTATGTTTTCTGAATTAGTAGGGGCTGGATTGCCTATATGGTTACCGAAAGGTGCTGCACTCAGATCCAGGCTGGAAGATTTTCTAAAAAATGAACAAATAAAAAGAGGTTATCAACAGGTAATCACACCACATATCGGTAAAAAAGAATTGTATGAAACTTCCGGTCACTGGGAGAAGTATGGTGCCGATTCATTTCAACCAATCCTGACACCTAAAGAGGATGAAGTATTCATGCTCAAACCTATGAATTGTCCACATCACTGTGAAATTTACGGCCATAAACCAAGATCTTATAAAGAACTTCCATTGCGCTTTGCTGAATTTGGTACTGTCTATAGATATGAACAAAGTGGTGAACTCCATGGCTTGACCCGTGTAAGAGGATTTACTCAGGATGACGCACATATATTCTGTACACCTGAGCAGCTGAAAGAAGAATTCTTGTCTGTGCTTGACTTAACAATGTATGTAATCAATAAACTCGGATTTGATAGTTTTACCGCTCAGATTTCATTGAGAGATCCGGAAAATAAAGAAAAATACATTGGCAGTGATGAAGTGTGGGAAAAAGCAGAAAGTGCAATAATTGAAGCAACCCTCGAGTCAGGTCTGGAAACAGTGACTGTCTTGGGAGAAGCTGCATTCTATGGCCCAAAGCTTGACTTTATGATCAAAGATGCTTTAGGCAGAAGATGGCAATTAGGTACCATTCAAGTTGATTATAACCTTCCGGAAAGATTCAATTTAGAGTATATAGGCCCTGATAATGCTCCTCACAGACCAGTTATGATCCACAGGGCCCCATTTGGTTCTATGGAAAGATTCATAGGAGTTTTGACCGAACATACAGCGGGTAAATTTCCACTCTGGCTGGCACCGGAACAATATGCGATCCTTCCTATCAGTGAAAGATTTTTAGATTATTGTAATCAAATACAAGCTGAATTAGCAGCAGTGGATATAAGAGGTGTTATTGATGATCGAAATGAAACAATAGGCAGAAAGATAAGGGACACAGAGATGAAAAAAATTCCTTACATGTTGATTATAGGTGAAAAAGAAGCAGAGGAAGGTCTGGTAGCCATAAGAAAACAAGGGGAAGGAGACCAGGGAGTGATGTCCATTGAGGATTTTATTACCTATTTTAAGAAGGAATTATAACCTCCGAACACGAGTAAGGTAAAGGTGTAAATCGTAAAAATTTAATCTTACTTAAAAACTTTAACATTATTTCGAAAAAGATTTAATGATATTTAAGAAAATATTATTTGGATAGCGTTATATTTGAGGTATATTTAATTAAAAAGCTTAGATGAATAGAATTTTTACTTGTGCATTTGTACTAATTATTGGATTTGGGGCGCTGAAAGCATCTTCAAATGTCTTTGAATTGGTGCAAGCTAAAGTAGAAAATCCGTTTTTAAAATCAACCATATTTATCTCTGCTCCTTATCAGGATGATATAGACATTAAAGTCTCTCCTAATCCTGCAAACGATTATTTTAATGTGGTTTCCAATATCAATTTCAATCGTATCCAACTTTACAATATTATTGGGAAACCGTTAAAAACTTATCGCGCGAGTCTTGATAATAAGTACGAACTCACGGATATACCCGGAGGGATCTATATTTTAAGATTTATGGATGCCAATAATCAGGTTTTAAAGACTGTCAAACTTTATAAGAAAAGCTAATCCTTGAAGCAATATTTTTCTTATTATTTCAATTCATTTGATACTACCTTTTTCTTAGCCAGTTGTCTATTTCGCAAAATGCGGTTTAACCAGTTCGGTACAATGATCACTCCCGCAAATAAATAAAAGTAGTAGGATATGAGTCGCCATAACAATGCAATGATCAATGCTACACCAATGGGAACATAATCATGCAGGAATTTTCCAAACACTCCCTCAATAATTCCTGATCCTCCCGGTGAAGGGCTGAACATGATCACCATAAACATGGTCTCAATACGCGCATACAGTTCAGCTATGACATACCATCCTTTTTCTAAGCCACCAATGATTCCCAATATCAGCACTTCCAATATTAAAAACCTTAATACCCAAGCTGCGATGGTCATCACAATAGCTGAAGCATGATATTTAAATGGTTTTCCTTTGATCTCTGCAGATGCCAGCACTATATCATCCCCCAATGCAACAGCTTTCTTTTTCCACCTTCGGAGGAAAGGTACTGATGTGAAAGCAGCCAGCAGGTTTCTTATTTTGGTGGGACTGATAAAAAGGCCATAAAGAAAAAGAGTACTATACCCTAATTTGAAAAAATATGCAGAAAGTAAAGCACTGCCTATTACTGTTGTGAAATCAAGAGAGGTCATGCCGGGTCTCACCATTTCCGGGCCAAATATTAAAAATAAAATTGGCAGTGTAATTACAAAAAAGTAAGAATCAAGGATCGCTGTATAGATCACGATCACAGTGGTTTTACCGGTTGAGAGTTTTTCTTGTGCCAGGGCAAAAAGTGCAACCGCTGAACCCCCCACTGCAGTAGGCGCAATGGCAGAACTAAATTCCCAGATAAATATAAGTTGAATACATTTCAGGAAACTGAATTGCTTTTCAGAAAGAATATATAACCTGGTGGCATAGGATAAATGCTTTAAACCCATAATTCCAAAAGCAATACCTATAGAAATAAATGCACCTGTGGACCACGAAATCTTTCTAAATTCATTTATATCAAATTGTTTCCAGAATAAATATGCCACTACGCCCACTCCAATTAATACAGGCCAGATAGCTCTTGAGATCTTTATGGATTGGACTGCTTTCTTTTCGGATCCGTCAAAAGATTCTTCTATTTTTTCGTTCAAAGAAATTTAAATTTTAGATTGCCAATATATTCAGTTATTTTCACAATAATGAATTTAATTACTCATTAGTAAGCGCTTAAATGTTCAAAGGTTTAAAAATTACCTCTATTATTTTTTTGTTTGCTGTTATTACACTAAGGAATTTTAGCCTGATAGCGCAGGTACGAATCAAATTACCGGATATACTTAATGAAAATTCGGGACTTGTTTATCTAAAAGATGGATCATGTATCTGGATTAATGATAGTGGAAACAGATCTGCTCTATATCAGACTAATCTCAAGGGTTCGTTAATAAAAAGCTATGAAGTGCCTTGCCCTAATATTGATTGGGAAGACCTGACAATAGACCACGGTGGTAATTTATATATCGGTGACTTTGGTGATAATAACGGCGAAAGAGGTAATTACAAAATATATATGGTTTCACCGGAAAAAGTGTTGTATGATTCTATTCGGTACCGATATCAAAATCTGAATTCCTTTGCCGAAAAGTTAAGTTATAATGCTGAATCATTGGTTTGGATTAAGGGAAAATTACATATTTTCACAAAAGGAAGTGTCAACAAAGGTGATTATTTATGCAGACATTATACTTTATTGGATGACGGCAGGGATCAGTTGGCGCTATTTCAGGAGAGTTATGATTTTAAGAAATATGTAATCACCGGATCTGCACTAAGCCCGGATGGAAATGTTCTGGCACTACTAGCTTACAGATATAAATTTATTCTTGGTTTTATTCCTGATACTGATTCAAAGGTATTTTTTTACAGGCTGAATAATAATTCCGGATCTATTTTAAATAACCTCACAAGTACTTTGATCATACCTACCTGGTTTGGAACCAGGCAATATGAATCCATAACTTTCAAAGATAATGACCACCTTCTGATAGCTTCAGAAAAAACAGGCCCACTAAAACCCATCCTCAGAAAAGTGAAAATACCTGGAAGTATAAAGCATAAAATGAAAAAGTAAGTTATGGAGTGGCAATACTCACTTTCAATTTGATTCTCCTATTCTTATATCGTGTCAATTCCAGGAAAGTTAAATTATCGTGCCCTTCTATCCTGTATTTAGTTGTTTTAAATTTAGAGCTTATTTTTGATATGCCTTGCAAATGTAAATAACCTAAATGTGCCAGACCATTTTGAATAGAATTAATCAAGGTTTCACCATCACTTTGTGAACTATGCCATTCGAAAACCTGGCTATCACAGAAATCATACGCCTCGAATCTACTGTCACTCTCAGCTATTATATAAGCTTCTTTCTTAATATCACAGCCACAATTACAACTTTTACGCGAATGTACTGCCGGTATACTTGTTACTTTAAATTGCTCCATCATCATGCGTTTGATGTGGAGTGCTGTATCTTTAGATGGTGATATCGATGTGAATTGCGTCTGGATCGTTAGGGAATCCGACTGCCCTATCAATGGCTTCAAATTCAAAAAACTTCCAAATAGGAAGCACAACAATAAAAATTTATAACTCAAAATTACTTGTAAAAATTAACTGAATAATATTCAAAGCTAAAGAAATGGACCAATATTTTTCTATTTTCGCACTAAAGATGTTCAGTTATGAGTGAAAGCATATTAAGTATTCAAAACGTAACCAAAGTATATGACAAACATACAGCTCTTAACAATGTAAGTTTTGAAGTACCAAAGGGAAGTGTATTTGGGCTTCTGGGTCCAAATGGCGCCGGCAAAACATCCCTTATTCGCATCATTACCAATATCACTCAGGCAGATTCCGGTCAGGTCTTACTAAATGGAATCAATACAAAAGATATTCAAAGAGGTTACATAGGTTACATGCCAGAAGAAAGAGGCCTTTACAAAAAAATGAAAATTTCTGAACAATTGGAATATTTCGCTGCCCTGCGCGGCATGCAAAAAAAAGAGGGAAAAGATCGAATAGGATATTGGCTCGATAAAATGAAGATCAGTGATTGGGCTAACAAAAAAGTAGAAGAGCTTTCCAAAGGGATGCAACAGAAGATTCAGTTTATAGCTACTGTAATGCACAATCCTGTATTCCTGATCCTGGATGAACCTTTTTCAGGACTGGATCCCGTTAATACTGAATTGCTCAAAGAGGAGATCCTCAATCTTAATAGTCAGGGAACAACACTAATGTTTTCCACACACCGTATGGAGCAGGTGGAAGAAATATGCGATAGAATAGTGTTGATCAATCATGGTCAGAATGTATTGGAAAATGAAGTAGCCAAAATGAAACAATTATGGAAAGAAGACCTTTTTCATATTGTTTTTGAAAGACCAATAGATATGGCCGCCGGCACACCCGAAGGTATTGAAATAACTAATCAGAAAGAAAACGAGATCTGGTTAAAAACCAGGAATATTAGCGTTTTGAATCAGTTTCTCGCAGATCAAATCAGTCAAAACAACTTGTTATTGGGCATGCAGGAGATCCTTCCATCATTGAATGAAATATTTATAAAAACTGTTTCTACTAAGATGGTTGAGCCACAAACTGGGTGAGAAATAAGTTAGAATCACTGTTCACCATTCAAATAGCGCATTAGCGCGTTAGCACTTTGGCGCATTAGCTGGTTAATGAATAAAGATTATTCGTTTTTTAAACACTTCTTCTCCAGCAAATTACGTAAATCATTCCATACTTCGCCACCGTTCACTGTTCGCTGTTCGCCGTTCGCTCCTCTCATTCAACCTCCAAAAAGCTCGCTTCGCTTTAGTCTTTAGTCTTTAGTCTTTAGTCTTTAGCAAGTTACGTTATAATGTTTATTCTTCGTCACTGTTCGCTGTTCGCCTCTCGCTGTACGCTCCACTCTCATTCAACCTTCAACCTTCAACATTCAACATTCAACATTTTTTAATCCTTCATATAAGGATAATCATCCTCTACATAGTTGTCAGTATAAAGTCCTGAAGCTTCCGGCCACGGGGATTCTTCTGCAAAATTGACCGCATCCTCGATTTCGTCAAAGATCTTCTGCTGGATATCCAATACTTTTGCTTCCGGAAGAGCACCTTCTTCTTTAAAGAAGTGCTCGAGCATACCAATAGGATCAAGCGTCCTGTAATGCTCCAGTTCATCTTTGGAACGGTAATGGCCCGGATCACTCACACTGTGACCTCTGTAGCGATATGTTTTGATCTCCAGGTAATATGGTCCTTTGCCGGATCTTATGTGTTTAGCTGCTTTTTCAATGGCTTCATGAACTGCTTCAGGGTTCATACCATCTACTGGCTCACTTGGCATATCATAACTTAGACCTAATTTATAAAGGTCAGTTACATTGCTCGTCCTGGCCACAGAAGTACCCATTGCATATTGGTTGTTTTCACAAATAAACAAAACCGGAAGTTTCCAGGTCATAGACATATTAAATGCTTCATGTAATGAACCTTGTCGGGCAGCTCCATCACCAAACATTGTTACACAAAGATTGTCCGTCTTTTTATACTTTTCCGCAAAAGCTATACCTGCACCTATTGGAATTTGTGCGCCTACAATGCCGTTACCACCGAAAAATTTATGCTCTTTGGAAAAAAAATGCATTGACCCACCTTTTCCTTTCACACATCCTGTAGCTTTACCAAAAAGTTCAGCCATGCAAGAACGTGCACTTAATCCTTTCATAAGAGCAAGACCATGTTGACGATAAGCAGTGACCAAGCAATCTTCAGGCTTTAAAGCAGACTTCAAGCCGGCTGCAATAGCTTCCTGGCCAATATATACATGGCAAAATCCACGGATCTTTTGCTGAGAATACATCAATAAAGTTTTCTCCTCAAATTTGCGAATCCTGAGCATGGTCTCGTACCACAACTCATACATTGATTCTGTATATTTAGATTTTTTCTTTTCAGCAGTTTTTTGCATTCAAAAATAAATTTTGTATAAAATATTAACAGTAAAAGTAAAAAAATATCCAATATCTAACTGTAAAAATCTTTATATACGTTAGATTTATAACTTCATCGAC
>JAYUWT010000227.1:0-4797 GCA_043753405.1 Saprospiraceae bacterium
TCTCAAAAGCAGAAGGTGGAAGATAAACACCACGTTTCAGCATCGCATGGAAGAATTTGGCAAAAAAAGCATTGTCACATTCAGCAGCATCCTGAAAATTTCTAACAGGTTTTTTACTGAAATGCACGCTGATCATACTTCCGATATGATTAATTACATAAGGAATTCCACTTGATTTCAATACAGCATCAATTCCCTCAAACAGCTTTTCCGCCTTGGTTTCTATATTTCTAAATAAATTTGGATTGCCCTTTAATTCTTGTAAAAGTGTCAGGCCGGCGATCATCGCCAGTGGATTTCCACTTAATGTGCCTGCCTGATAAACTTTTCCCAGCGGTGCAATATGCTCCATGATCTCTTTTCTGCCACCGAATGCCCCAACAGGCATACCGGCTCCTATTACCTTTCCATAGGTTACGATATCGGCATTTACTCCCAGGCGCTCCTGGGCACCACCCGGTGCCAACCTGAACCCGGTCATGACCTCATCAAAGATTAGCAACATATTATGCTCATCGCATAATTTCCTCAATCCATCTAAATATCCTGGCTGAGGTGGGATACATCCCATATTACCTGCCACCGGTTCTATGATGATTGCTGCAATTTCGTCCAAATGATTTTCTATCAATAACCGGACAGCCTCGAGATCATTGTAAGCGCATGTCAGAGTATCCTGAGCCACGGCGGCACTTACTCCTGGGACAGTCTGGATGTCAAAGGTCGCAAGGCCGCTACCTGCCTTTACCAGAAATGCATCCGCATGTCCGTGATAACATCCTTCGAATTTGATAAATTTATTTTTGCCTGTATAACCTCTTGCAAGTCGTATCGCACTCATACACGCCTCCGTCCCGCTGTTGACCATACGAATGAGGTCTACATTGGGGGCCATTGATTTGATGAGTTCAGCTATTTCTATTTCAAGTTGGGTAGGCGCTCCAAATGATGTAGAGAAAACCGCCTTTTCCTGTATGGCTTTAACCACCGGTGCATAGGCGTGCCCCAATATCATTGGACCCCAGCTGTTGATAAAATCGATGTAACGATTGCCATCAGCGTCGTACATATAAGCACCATGCGCCCTTTCCATAAATATGGGTGTACCTCCTACACCTTTGAATGCTCTTACAGGTGAATTAACTCCACCCGGAATGGATAGTTGGGCACGTTCGAAGAGGGATTTACTGGTGTTAATGTTCATGGGGATTATGTCTTTAGCTTAATAAAATTTGAATTAATAAATTTATTATGGTAGATGTTAGAAGGTAGATTTTAGATGGGTGTTCTGTTCAGAAATGAAGCTTGTTCTAAAAATCAAATGTTCAATTAATAGGACTATTTTAAAATTTTGGATAAGTACCATCTACCTTCTAACATCATCCATCTAACATTCGAAATTTTTATTTATTTAGGAGCCTGACGGCATCTTTAGCAAAATATGTAGCTATAAGGTCTGCCCCGGCACGTTTTATACTGGTAAGACATTCCAGTATGGCTTTATTCTCATCCAGCCATCCCATCCTGGAAGCGGCTTTGATCATGGCATATTCGCCGCTTACATGATAAGCGCTTACAGGGATCTGGACAGCATTTTTTATTTCCCGTATTATGTCTAGGTATGCCATAGCGGGTTTTACCATGACTATATCTGCACCTTCATCGATGTCCTGAAAAACTTCATTTAAGGCCTCAATTCGGTTGGCATAATCCATCTGATAGGTCTTCTTATCGCCAAATCCGGGTGCACTGTCGAGCGCATCGCGGAATGGTCCATAGAAACAGGATGCAAATTTAGCGCTGTAAGCCATGATACCAACTTTAGTAAAACCGGTTTCTTCGAGACCTGACCTGATCTCGCCGATCCTTCCATCCATCATGTCACTGGGTGCTACAAAGTCAGCTCCGGCTTCAGCATGGCTGATACTCATCTTGACAAGTGCTTCCACAGTCTCGTCATTGACAATGTAACTATCCTTCACGATGCCATCGTGGCCATATTCTGAATATGGGTCGAGTGCCACGTCTGTCATAACCACCATGTCAGGACATGCATCTTTAATGGCTTTGATACTTCGCTGCATGAGTCCTTCAGGATTCCACGCTTCACCCCCTGTATTGTCTTTGAGTGCATCAGGACATTTGATAAAAATCAAAACGGACTTGATGCCCAATGACCACAATTCTTTAACCTCTGACACAGTGTTATCTATTGAGTACCTGTAATAACCCGACATGGAGGGGATCTCATATTTAATGCCTTTTCCTTCATCGATGAATAACGGTGCTATAAAGTCACTGGGTGTTAGTGTGGTCTCAGACACCATACTCCTGATGGAAGCATTGAGTCTTAAGGTTCTGTTTCTCCTGTTTAAATACATATATTAATGATAATTTTAGAAAATTGGCTTTCAAATAAGCCGGGGCAAAGGTAATATAATGTCAGATGATTTGAGAAAAATGAAATGTCGTCTACACCAAAAGTAGCTTTATACCTGAAATGAAAATACCAATTGACTGGCAACATTAAAATAAATTCGAGCATTATCTTATCAGCAATTTTCCCCCTTGATATACTAGGGTTTATTCATACCTTTTTAAAACCGCTCTAACGTACCCAGGGCTTTGCACTAGGCTTTGTAATTGTGGCCTTTCAGGCCGTAAATTGTGCAAAATAATTTTGATTTTTATTCCTCATTTTATAAAATTTTAGATCTGTGCGGTAGTGGCCTTGTAAAATTTAGTGAATGAAGGTAGAAAATACCAAAAAATAGCAAATTCCTACACAGCGGAGGCACGGAGCCTTGTAGGGTTTGCGTAATTTTTTGAGCATTTTCGGAATGAAGACGCGTTAAAAATTTTACAGAGCCTTGATTTTTTTGTTACTTTTTGCATCAAGGCAAAAAGTAAGTTTAAATTAATTGTCATTATACTTGGAATGTCCTAAGAACTAATAATCCCTAAAATCTTTCTACAATAAAATTTTTGTGTATAAAACTTAACTCGAATGAGGAGGCAAAAGAGGAGCAAATTGATAAGTACTTTCTATAATATTTACTTTCTCACGAACTTAATTACTTCCTGCCCGGCTATCTGTACAAAATACACACCTGAAGGAAGTTGATGCATATCAAGAGTATTGGAATAGAGGTATTGAGCAAATACAATTTTGCCATGAACATCCGAGATTATAACATTGAACCCATTTGTTTTCACGCCTTCGAATTGCAAATGACCATCTGTCAATGTGTTCAATAATTTTATTCCGGAGTCCGTAAAGAAAACACTTTTCACTGCACTGTATGCTAGTGCTCCATTATTTTCGATCGATTTTAGTCTGTAGTAGTTTTTTAAATCCGGTGATTCATCCATAATCTGAAAAGACAAGGATGGAGACTTTGGATCAAAACTTAATTCAGCAAAATCTGTAAAGTTTATTTCATCTATACTTTTCTGGATCACAATACTTTTGATATTTTCAAGTGAAGCTAACGTTCCTGTGAGTTTTACGTGCTCTGAAGACTTTTGTGCTTCAAAACTGATGATCTTAATAGGTAGAGGAATAATTGGATTTGCACCTTCTACCCATACCGCATAAGATCTTGGAGCCAACTGAAGATTGAGTACAGATCCTGAAAGAGTGATTTGATCCGGCCCTGTACTTATTCCGGTTACATCTGTAAATATTGTTCCACCCTGCACTCCTGTGGTTTCAATGTTCTGATTAACATTCAACGGTTCTCCTGCAAAGTTGATAGCCACCACGACATCATTGCCGGAAGCATGCCCTTTTAGCTGATAGATAACTGAAGTATTCGGAAATCCTGTGGTATAAGTGCTGCCAAAAGTCGAACTAAATGCAGTAAGATTAACTACACTTGTCGCTCCAAAGATATAATCCTGGTGAACTTTGATCAGTTGATCTACATAAGCCTTCAGAGGTGGCGGAGCACTTCTGTTTCCGGCATCCCCATAATATCCGAAGTAGTCAGGATAAAATACACATGGTACACCCAGTTGATTATTAGTAAGTAGGTAAGCATAAGGCAACATCACATCATTTTGCACTAAGGAGGCAAAACCTGAGGCGTCCCTGAAGTCGTGATTATTGGCAAATGTCACGACATTGAAACCGGATAATCCATTGGCATATAAGGATGCATTAAACACATTCCTTGCATCATAGCCGAATTGGTCACAAGATTGCCTCAATGATTCTCTCAAAGAAAAATCAAATATTTTAGGTTGCATTGCAACTTTTGTATCCGCATCCATCGAGTTTAGAACATTCGTGACCCAACCTGATAGTTCGCCGGCATTGGTACCATACCATTCTCCTACTATGAGATCTAATGTCACACCATTGTCAAACAAATAATCCAACATATCTCCTACAAAATTCGGTGGAAAGTGTTTGACCGCATCCAGTCTGAACCCTTTTATTCCTAATGTTTGACAATTCCAAAGTGCCCATGCAAAAAGTGCATCACGGGAGCACGTTGTATTCTGGTCATAGTCATAGAAAAAATACATGGCATCACCATCACCCTGCAATCCCGTTGAATTTGTATAGTTGGGTTTGAAACAGTTCCAGTGCATTTCACCAAGTCCACTCGGAAGCCCTGAAAAATCTGTATAAGTTTGATAATTCAACTGACTTATGATATTCAGACCAAGAGCCCCATTCCAAATACCGTATATTCTGTGATCAGAATAATTACCCCCCGGATTGGCAAGATAGATCTCAAGCTGATCACCAGCTGGATTGAATTGACCTGCACTTATTTGCACGTGAAA
>JAYUWT010000228.1:0-4788 GCA_043753405.1 Saprospiraceae bacterium
GTAAATTTGGAATGTTGAATTTAAACCTTCTTGGCTCATTTACCTATATGGTAACCAAGCACTTTTTTCTAACTCCCGGCGTTGGACTTGGCTTTGGCCAGAGAAGTATCAACAGCAAAAACCTCAATTTCGGTGATCAGTGGGATGGAGAGCAAGTTAATCTTGAACCTGTGGCAGGGGAAAAGGTAGATCTTGATAGATTGTCTTTCTTTTATCCGGAAATTTCAGCGGGATTGAACATCAGATTGCAGAATAGTTCCAGGACAAAGATCGATGCAGGGGCAGGATTTAGTCATTTGAATTCTCCTCGGATGAAATTCTATGATGCTTCAGATAATGCAAAGTTGCCGATAACAATGTCAGTTTACGGTCTTGGCTCATTATACATAGCTCAGCCTTTCGATCTGATATTGAATGCTGCTTACCGTAAGTCTGATGAATACAATGAGACTTTATTGGGCGCAGCCTTAAAAGTTTATTTAAGCTCAAGACGTGGAAAAGAATTTGCAATAGTCGGTGGTGTTAATTTCAGAACAGATGATGCATGGGTGCCGACAATGGAACTACATATTAATCAGATAAGGGCCGGTGTAAGTTATGATATTAACAACTCAGAATTCCAGATCGCCACTGAAAAACGGGGCGGATTGGAAATTTCATTGCAATATATTATTACGGAAGTTAAACCATTAAAGGATTACAGATCTTGTCCTGTCTATTGATAAAGCAGAATCCGAAAGTTAAAAACATGATGAAAAATATACTTATAGTAATAGTTTGTTGCTTCGCATTAGGTCAAGTGCAGGGACAGACTAAAAAACAATATTTAAAAGCAGCTGAAAAAAACCTGGCCATTAAGGACTATAAAAGTGCTATGGTCAATTTCCAAATTGCTGCTGAATTCGATCCGGGTGATCCGTATCTGTTATTTAATATAGCAGAAGCTGCCAGAAAATTCCACGCATATACCAAAGCGGAGCAATTTTATACTTTGCTCCAATTATCTGAGCAAAAAGAGGATCCTCAATATAAAGATGCATTGTTCTGGCTTGCCGAAGTTCAGACCATTCAAGGTAAATACACTGAGGCGCTGGATAATTATAACCTTTTCATTTCCAAGAACGATGGGACTGTAAACGAAAATATTGTCATCGCCCGGCAAAGACTTGAATCCCTGGATTGGGCGATGAAAAATGCTGCTGATTCAGTAGAATTTTACGCTGTTCAACAATTGGGAAGTGATGTAAATTCACCATACAATGATTTTGCACCTTTTGTTAGTAAAGATTCTTTTTTCTATGCATCGAACAGGTATACCAATCCTAATAATCAATGGCTGGTAGGTAAAACCTTATTAAAAGATACCTCCACAAATGATGTTTTAAGTAATGCATTCAATGAAGACACCAGACATAATGTAAATTTAACCTTCTCTCCCGATGGAAAGAGGGCTTATTATACTAATTGTGCCAACATTAATTTTTCTGAAGTTAGATGTGAATTGTTCTATAGGAATGTTATGCCCGACGGTACTATGGGTAGTCCTATCAGGATAGCCGAACCTGTCAATATAAACGGATTCACTTCTACTCAACCATCAATAGGAAAAGTGGATGGAATGGGCAAAACTTTATTGTTTTTTACTTCTGACAGGCCGGGTGGTTTAGGTAAAGAAGATATCTGGTATGTTGAAGTAAATGGTGATAATTTTGGAACTCCTGTTAATGCCCGGGAATTAAATACGCTTGAGTCTGAAGTAACTCCATTCTTTCATCAACCTTCACAAACCTTATATTACAGTTCTTTTGGTTTAAGAGGTTTCGGTGGTTATGATATTTTTAAAACCAACTATGAAGGAAGTAAATGGATTGATCCAATTCAGGAACCGGCACCATTGAACAGTAGCTACAATGATATATATTACTATGTAACAGATAATTCTAAAGTTGCCTATTTTGCTTCCAACAGAGCAGGATCACTTTATTTAGATCCAACAGAAGAAGCTTGCTGTAATGATATTTATAAAGTTGATATTCTGAAAGTCAATTTGCTGGCATTTGTATTTGATGCAGGAACCAGAGACTCACTGCCGGGTGCAAAAGTAGCTTTATACAAAAGAGCAGGACCTGAATTGACAAGCCGGGAGAATCCAACCAGGTCTTCTTACATATTTCCTTTAGATCCTGGCTACGACTTCATGGCAGTTGCATCCAAATCAGGTTATTATCCTGATACCGTTTATTTTTCAACGAAGGACTTAAAAGATAATGCTGATATCGTTAAATTATTTTTCCTTCGATCAAAAGAACTGGATCTTGATGTCCTGACCTTTGCAAAGAAAACGGGATTACCTTTGAATGGTACAACGATCAGAATAACTGATACAAACGATCCTAGCAAAGAACAGATCATTCAATTGACAGAATCTACCAACAGGCATATTTTCCCTGTGGAAAGAGGTAAAAATTATCTGGTCATTGCAACTAAAAAGGGTTATGCACCTGATTCTGCCTATGTTGATACCAGAAACGTTCCGGATAATATCAGAAAAATAGAACAAAGATTATACTTAGGTAAAGGAAATCTCGAAGACTATCTACCTATAGAATTATTTTTTGATAATGATGAACCGGGAAGAAGGACCCGTACCTTAACGACCAACAAAACATTCCCGGAAACTTTCGATCCGTATTATAAAAAGAAATGGTTATATAGGGATAAATATACCCAACCATTAAGAGGAGATGAAAAAACCCAGGCAGAGAAAATCATGAATAATTTCTTTGAAAATAAAGTCAAAAAAGGAAATGATGATCTGATTGCCTTTACAGAAGCATTAGAAGAAGTTTTAGAGAGGGGAGAAGTGGTACAGATAGTAATCCAAGGGTTTACATCTCCATTGGCTTCTACCGCATACAATGAGAAATTAGGATCCAGAAGGGTCAATAGTATAATAAATTATCTCAATCGGGCATCAAAAGGCGCTATTGCACCTTACTTAAAAAATGGTAAATTAAAAATCACTGAAGTATCTTATGGAGAATCAAGATCACCGGCTGATGTAGTTTCAAGTTATACGGATTTGAGAAATTCAGTATATAGTGTATCAGCGTCCAGAGAACGGAGAGTAGAAATAGTAAATTTAAGCAGAACAAAATAATCCATATTTAGTCAAACTAGATAAAGTAATATCCATGAACTCATTTTTAAAAAGGAATATACAAAACAGCTTTAACGCTTTTAAATTTCCGAAAGGACTAAAGCAATGCTTCGTTTTTGCATTGTTTATCATAGTAGGATTTCAGGCTAAGGCTACCCACATAGTAGGAGGGGAGATAACTTATCGTTGTCTTGGAAATAATAGGTACGAAATTATACTGACCGTTTACCGGGATTGCTTCTTTGGAGATCCTAATGTGGGATTTGACGATCCGGCATGGTTAGGTTTTTATAGGACAGAAAATAATCTTCCTGTACTTACTGTTGGTCAGAATGGTGTATTGTTTGTACCGTATGATGCAACAGATACGCTGGACGAAGAATTAACTTCAGAATGTAATGTAGTCGGACAGGACGTTTGCGTTCACAGAGCAGTATACCGGTCTGTAGTCACATTGCCTCAGACATCCGGTGGTTATACGATAGTATACCAGAGGTGTTGCAGGAATCAGACACTACAGAACATTGTAGCTCCATTAAATACTGGTGCTGTTTTTTCAATAGAAATATCTGAAAAATCTCTTGCAGAATGCAATTCTGCCCCGAGATACAATGATTGGCCTCCTATATATGTCTGTGCCAATAAACCGCTCAGCTATGACCATAGCGCCATTGATGATGATGGGGATCAATTATTCTATTACCTGTGTAATCCGTATGAATCAGGAGATACAGCTGAAGGTAGAGTATTTCCTCCACCGCCACCGCCATTTGACACAGTGATATGGGCACCAGGATATGACCTCACTAATCTGCTTGGTGGCCCCGATCCACTTAGAATTGGATTAACAACCGGGTTGATCGAAGGCACTCCGCCTACAGTAGGTCAGTTTCTGGTGGGTGTTTGTGTTGATGAATTCAGAAATGGTGATTTATTATCCAGGATCAGACGTGATTTTCAATACAATGTCCGGGATTGCTCTAATCCAACAATGGCTTGTTTTGAAATACCCGACACACTTTGTAATACCAAGGTGGTTAATTTCACAAATTGTTCTGTCAGTACATTTGAATATCAATGGACATTTTATGATGCTCAGGGTGAAATAATGTCAACTTCCACAGAATTCGAACCAACTATAACTTATCCGGACTACGGAGCATACAGAGTAGTTCTAATCTCTTCAGATGGCCCTGCATGCATCGACACAATGGACAGGTCTATAGTAATCAGTCCTACTACAATCAATGCAAATTTTAGTTTGTCAGTGCCGGATTGCGGCAATGAAATCACTATCCAGACAACAAATACAACTGCCGGTGGGACAAATTATCAATGGATTCTTGTCCAAAACGGAAATACGATTAATTCAAGTACTGATTTTCAACCATCTTTTACTGTAACGGAAGAAGGACCATATATTGTAGTTTTGATCGCATATCATTTAAACGGATGTAGCGATACAATTCAAAGGCTAACCAATGTTAAATTCCTTGGAAACCAAATTAATCCAAATATTTTTGGATTATGCCTTGGTGAGTCAGTCGCCTTGAATCCAAATGGGGATGCCACATTGCAATATACCTGGTCACCGACTACTTTTTTAACCCCAAATGCCAATGTGCCAA
>JAYUWT010000229.1:0-4760 GCA_043753405.1 Saprospiraceae bacterium
ATTTTATGCCTCTGATGGAATTGTCGAGCATATTTCTTATCCTGTAAAACCGTTCTTTCTGAAACATCGGGCCATCGAACAGATCCAGTGAAAACTGAATGGTGACGACCCTGTATTTTTTCAATTTACCTTCTTCATATTCTTCCCCGGTCCATTTATGATAGAGATAAGGCCCTATCAACACCAGATCATATTCATTGAAACGTTCTGTGCTATCGCCTACCAACCGGACCCCGGATACACCCATGACCAGATTAAGTTCATATTCCGGATGACTGTGGATAGGATAATCAAAGCCATTGCTAAATGAATCGAGAATAACAAAAACGTCATTCTGTCCAAGCGGGGTAATCTCACGAAATATATTCAAACTCATCTTTTCATCTTTACTTTTCAGTAAATTTTTATTTTGATATTTTCACAAAAGTATCATATTTTCACTGTAAAGTATCAAAATTAAAGCTTAATTTGGACATAACTTTACGATTATTGTAAGTAACATCTTTTTTAAAATATTTTATATGGCAAATAGATATACCAAGCAAAGTGTTGTCAACTTTTCCGGAGTAATACGACCTTTTATTTTTTTGAGTTTAATTTTCTTCTTTACTGGAATTCCGGGATTCTCGCAACAAATTACAGTCAGAGGCACTGTGATTTCTGAAGCTGAAAAAGAAGCTTTGATAGGAGTAAATATCTTAGAAAAGAATGGTAAAGCTCTGGCAGCAACAGATATCGATGGTAAATATGTAATCGAATGTGACATTAATTCGACCCTGATCTTTTCATATGTGGGCTATTCATCCCAGGAAATATCAGTCAATAACCGGGCAATTATAGATGTAGTATTGGTATCAGATTCCAAACTATTGGATGCCCTTGTGGTGACAGGTTATAGATCAGAGATCAAATCCAATGTTAGTTCAGCTATATCTACGGTCAAAGGTAAGGATGTGGAAAAGCTGGTAGTTCTTGGGATTGATCAGGCTCTGCAAGGTCAGGCCCCCGGCATCAGTGTAACCCAAACTTCAGGAGCCCCGGGCGATGATATCGCCGTCAGGATCAGGGGAGTAGGTACCCTTGGCAATAGCAACCCGCTTTATATTATAGATGGCGTTCCTACCAATGCCAATATTAATATGTTTGCCACAGGTGATATTGAATCTATCGACATTCTGAAAGATGGGGCGGCAGCTGCAATATATGGTTCGAGGGCTGCAAACGGAGTTATTGTCATCACAACAAAAAAAGGTAAGTCAGGTATTCCTTCCTTCAATTTCAGTAGTTCAATAGGAATGGCTAAAGCATACAATTTGCCTAAATTATTAAATTCAAAGGATTATCTGGCAGTAAGAAATGCCGCGATAAAAAATGCAAATACACTGAGGGATCCGGTTCGTCAATTGGATACTATTCCCACTAATGTCCTGGATACATTGCCTGATATTGATTGGTTGGATCAGGTGTTCCGGACAGCTCCTATTCAGAAGTACGGACTCAGTGCAAGTGGAGGAAGTGATAATAGCAGGTATTACATCACGGGTGAATACCTGGATCAGGATGGAACATATAAAGGTCAAAGCTTTAAAAAATACAGTCTAAGGTTTAACGGGGAGACAGGAAATAAATGGTTCAAAATAGGTAATAATATTTCCTATGCTTTTACTGACAGACAGGTCAGCAATAGTACAGGGGACGGTTTTGGTCCCGGCAATGAACTAAGTGGGATCAGATATGCTTTGATAGCTGCACCCGTGTTCAGTCCCTACAAGCCGGATGGATCATATTATAACGTTTCTTCAGAATTGGGTGACCCCACTTTATTTGGGGATGGCAATGCCAATCCTCTGGCCTTAATAGATGCGACAAACTGGACCATACAAAGATCAAGGATCTTCGGAAACATCTTTGCAGAATTAACCTTATTTAATTCTGTTAAAGTAAAAACCAATGTTGGTGGGGACTTTACTTTTGAAAATGAAAAGAAATTTAAAAGGAAATTATCTGAAGCAATATATAACCCAACGTCACTTACAGAAGGGAGGGTATTTAGCCGGAACCTGATCTGGACTAATACAGCTGATTATGAAAAACGGTTTGGCAAAAGCAGGATCTCCGGTTTGATCGGTATGGAGGCAATTCAGAACCGCGATAACTTCCTGGGGGCTTCTGTAAATAATTTTTTCAGGACGGATGAGTTATTTCAAAATATCGACAACAGTGTTACAGAAGATATTAAAAACATTGGCGCTTCAGGGATCACTACAGAATGGGCATTATTATCATACTTTGCTCAGGTCAATTACTCATTTGCCAATAAATATGTATTGGGAGCTACGGTTAGACGGGATGGATCCTCCCGGTTTGGAGCGGAAAACAGATGGGGTGTATTTCCGGCTGTTTCAGCAGCATGGAATTTATCCAATGAAGATTTTTTTAAGTCAATGGATTTCTTTTCAACATTTAAACTGAGGGCCAGTTATGGAATTCTTGGAAATCAGGAGATCGGTAATTATCCTTACAGTTCATTAGTTGGTCTTGGTCAAAGAGTTTATACTTTTGGTGGTACAGTGGTTACCGGTGCTCAACTACTTGAAACCGGTAATTCACAAATAAAATGGGAATCATGCACTCAATATGACTTCGGTTTGGACTTTAGTTTATTAAAAGACAGATTATCATTCTTTATGGATTATTACAATAAAACATCCAAAGATGTATTAGTGAGAGTCCCTATCCCACAATCCGGAGGAGAACAATTCCCACCTTATGTAAATGCAGCATCGATTGAAAACAAGGGATTCGAACTAGGTGTAATATTTAATAATAAATTCAGGGACCTTAATTACTCAATAGGTGGAAATATTTCCACGGTCAAGAATAGAGTTTTAAGCCTAAGTGACGGTGAACCGATCCTGGGTGGTTTTGGCTTGTCTGATGGGGCTATTACCAAGACTGAAGTGGGTTATCCTATTGGATCATTTTTTATGTATCAGGCTGATGGGTTATTTCAAACCCAGGAAGAAATTGAAGCAAGTGCTTTTCAAACTAAAGATACTAGGCCGGGTGATGTCAAATTTGCAGATCTAAATGGGGATAAAGTCATAGATAATCAGGACAGAGCGCACCTGGGTAGTCCGTTTCCGAAATTTACTTACGGAATGAATTTTGCCCTTAATTGGAAAAACTTTGACCTTTCCTCTTTGCTGCAGGGAGTTTATGGCAATGATGTATATTTTTTATATGGTAATTTTGCCTATGAAACACAGAGCAGGGGTTTCAATTCTTATGATGAAATTAAAAATTTCTGGTCCCCGGTCAATACAAATACGGATATACCAAAAGTAAGCCTTGACGACAGGAATGGTAACAGAAGGATATCAACCAGGTTTCTTCAGGACGGATCTTATCTAAAGGTGCGGAATATTACCCTGGGTTATGACTTCAAACCAATGATCAAAACAAACAAGATAGGCAGTTTAAGAATGTATATCACGGGACAGAATCTATTTACGTTCACAAAATACACCGGATTGGATCCTGAAATTCAGGCCAATAACAATGATACCGACGGTGCAGGAATTACTTCAGATTTTGCTGTAGGAATTGACTGGGGAACAGTTCCTGCCCCACGCACATTTATAATAGGCCTTAATCTCGGATTTTAAAAATTAGAATTATGAAATCAATACAATATTTTATTTTAAGTTTTTGCCTGGTATTATGCTCATGCAGTGGAATTCTGGACAAAGAGCCTATCGGTATTCTGGATGCCGGTTCATTTTTCAAAACGTCCAATGACGCTATCCTGGCTATCAATGCAGCATATGAACCTCTGATGTTCAACTCTGCCAATAACAATTTTTACTGGGGATTTGCAGAGCTAACTTCAGATGAAGCTGTTACCGGAGGAGATGGCTCGCGAGCAGGATTGACCGAACTGGACTTTTTTACTTATACATCCAGAACTTCTGAGTTGAATGATTTTTGGAAATTGCAATACAAAGGAATTAACCAGTGCAATACTGTCCTTGATAAAGTTCCTGCTGTTGATATGGATGCTGCTTTGAAAGACAGGATCCTGGGAGAAGCTCATTTTCTAAGAGCATTTTATTACTTTCAACTGACACAGGTATTTGGTGATGTACAATTACTTACAAAAATCACACCACCTGCTGAATTGAAATCTGCAAAAAGTGCCAAAAGTGAGATATATAAGCTGATCCTGGCTGACTGTGACCAGGCGGCCCTTTCCTTACCGGCTACCTATGACGCATCACAAGCGGGAAGGGCTACTAAAGGTGCCGCTCTGGCTTTGGCTGCTAAAACGTCTTTGTATGCCAAAGAATGGAACGAAGTTTTGATCTATGTCAATAAAGTAAAAGAATTAGGGGTTTATTCTCTTATGCCCGACTATGAAGATAATTTCCGGGAAGAAACTCAAAATAATGCAGAGTCTGTATGGGAGATCCAACACACCAATCTGGAACTTGGAGTAGGAAATTCCATCAACCAATGGTGGGCTTCAAAAAAAGTACCAAATGGTTATGGTTTTGCTGAAGTGACACAGGTTTATGTAGACGAGTTTGAAGTGGGAGATCCTCGCAGGAGATTTACTGTGGCATCCAATAATGAAGATTATTTTGGAGTAACTTATAAAAACTCATTTTCTTCAACGAAATTCAGTCCGAGGAAGTATTTACAATCAGATAGTACAGCAACGCAAAAAGCTGACGGGGACATCAATGTGACCAATATCC
>JAYUWT010000230.1:0-4712 GCA_043753405.1 Saprospiraceae bacterium
TCCGAAAATGCTCAAAAAATTACGCAAACCATACAAGGCTCCGTGCCTCCGCTGTGTATGAATTTGCTATTTTTTGGTATTTTCTTCTTTCATTCACTAAATTTTACAAGGCCACTCCCACACAGATGAAACATTTCATCTATACTAAAATTGTATTTTTAATACCTTGATTTTTAAAATGTTGCATATAGCTATAAAGAAGATGGGCGTTACGTAATTACTTAAGTTATTCATCATTGCCAGAAAAAAATTAAGTATTATTAATTAAATATTTTACCGGCTTTGTAATATATGAAATCACATATTAAAACTAATAATCATTTATAAGTTTCTATCACTTAATTTCCTGCATTTTACAATAGGCAATTGCTGGTTAGAAATGAGGGCTTTCAAAGCCCAAGGATACCATTCCTGTTTTAATTTCAGGGGCGGACATTAATAAATTCCATATTAATTGTGACCTGTGATTTTCTATCATGACAATGATAGGCCCCTGATCTATGGCCAGAGTGGAGTTGGCAAACCAGATGTTGTGCAGAGAAAAACCATCATAAAATCCCATAGGCCCCCAAAGCCGGTCGCCCAACTTATAATAAAAATACCTCATCGCGTCCATGCTTTCCACCGGGGTATAGGGAATAGAAGAAAGCGCAGCTGTAGGTGTAATGACACCTTTATCATTGTCGGGAGAACTGGCTGTATATCCATTTTCTATATCACCGGCTGTCAACCCCCAGCATTCTGCGCTGTAACCATAGAATTTTCTTGGGTTGGCGATACAATAAGCCCTGTTTATTAATGTATGTGCCCTGGTTTGTTCTTCATAATCCGCATATTGATCTTTAAGGCCTCTCGGATCAATGCCAAGAAATGTGTAATGTTCAAAAAATAACGGCCCACCGGTGCCACCTCCCAGGGGAAGATTGATACCATAGGAAAGTTTGTTGTTTTTTATGCCGCCGTTATTTGCCCAACCTTTATGATAGACTACGGGAGGAATATTATGTGAAGGAGAACCTGCAGCCAGGAGATACGTGATCAGGCATTCATTCCAGCCCCTGATCTGATGGTTCATGATCCATGCTTTGTCAGGACTCCAATGCCAGTATAATACATCCTCACCATTTTTCTGAAACCAGTCCCATTCAGCATTTTCCCACATTGTATTGATATCGGCCCTTAAAGTGATCTGGTCCTGAGTATTTTCATCAAAGTATTGTCTGAGGGTCAGTAACCCTGCCATAAGATATGACGTCTCCACAAGGTCAGCACCATTATCATTCGGGCTGAATGCAATAGTTTCTCCTGTAACACCATTGAACCAGTGGGGAAAGATACCATGATATGTTTCAGTTTTATTTTTAAGGAAGTCCACCACTTTCATGGACCGCGCCAACCCTTCTGCCTTAGTGATAAATCCTCTTTCTATGGCCACAGGAATTGCCATTAAGCCGAATCCACTTCCACCACTGGTGACGAGATCACCTGAATTGTTTCTTTCGCGGGAAAGGCCTGATACAGGATGACCAAATTCCCAAAAGTATACAAAAGTCCTTCGTTGGACAGAATCCATTAAGGCCTCATCTGAGATCCTTGGTAATTTATCTGATGGGTCCTGTTCTGTATAAAAATCAAGAAAATAATCTTTATCCAAAGGCTTTCCAAAATTATTTTTTAAAGTTGTTTTAACTGCTATCTGATATTTCGTGAGATATTTTAGAGGTTGTGACTGAGTCATAGTAATGGAAGAATCCCCCAATGTTAAAATAAGTCCATTTGTAGATCCGGAGATCGAAACACTTTCTGTAGCTGTGTTTTTATCTATTTTATGATTAAATCTAAGGATAATAATTGGTGTCAGATTGATGCCACGCGGTGAAAAAGCATTACTGCCATTGATGATTGTTCCTTCCAGAATGAATGCTGTGACAGGAGTTTGATCATCCTCCTTATTGCAACTCATTAAGTTGATGATCGTACATAGACCTATTAAATAAATAAACTTAGGAAACATAATTAATTGATTGTATAAATAGTCAAACGATAAATAAGCGTAATGGTTGCCATTAAAGAACGCCATTTAACCTATATAAATTCCTGTCATGTTTAGTATAGTGGAGTTGGCATTATTTTGGTTTACTAAATTCAAATCCCAACTTTGTCAAACCATTTTGCACATCTTTATTCTTCATGAATAAATTCCATAACAAACCCGTTCTGTAATTTTCAATCATGACAATAATTGGCCCCTGGTCAATGGCAAGGTGTGAATCTGCGACATATCCGGTATGCGGGTTGAACGAATCAGCAAAACCATATTTTGTCCAGATCGAGTTACCCCGCTCTTCATAAAAATGCCTCAGAGCCGCCATTGATTGTTTCGGTGTATATGGAAAGGAAGAAAGAGCAGCTGTCGGGGAAATGAATCCCAGATCATTAGTGGGGGAATGGGCACTGTAACCTTCCATATTATCACTGGCAGTCAGTCCCCAGCATGAAGGGCCATATCCTTTATAATTATTGGGATTGTCCACACAATAATCATAATTGATCAAAGAATGATTGACATTTTGTTCCCAATAATCTGCATAACGATCTTTTAAACCGTGTGGATTGAGGCCTAAAAAAGAATAATGTGCAAAAAATAATGGCCCTCCGTAATCAAAGCCCAGAGGTAGTTTTCTATTATAATATTCCTTTCCGTTCTTGAAAAAATTGCTCATCGTCCAACCTTTATGATAAACCTGTGGATCGATCGGATAGGTTGGCGATGAAGCTGCCAGGACATAGGCTATGAGGCATTCGTTATAGCCACGGATCTCAAAATCCATTGCCCAGCCACAGTTTGGGCTCCAATGCCAATAGAGGACATTTTGACCATCTTTTGTGTACCAGTTCCATTCGGCTTCCCTCCAGGTCCAGTTGATCCTGTTCCTTAATTGTTTTTCTTTAAGATTGTCCATATTAAAATACTCAGCAACACATAGCAATCCCTGAAACATGTAAGCTGATTCGACGATGTCTCCGCCATCATCTTTGCGGCCAAAAGGACGCACCTTACCGGAAGGACTTTCCCACCAGTGCGGAAACATTCCATGGAAACTATCTGCTTTTCTAATGTAATTAACGATCTTTAATAATCTGTCTACACCTTGTTCCCGCGTGATCCATTTTCTTTCCACAGCAACAATAATTGCCATAACACCAAATCCACTTCCACCACTTGCCAATACCTCATTGCCGTATTCTTCTGTTGTATTACTTCTCTCGCGAGCAAGACCTGATACCGGGTCCGCAAAGTCCCAGAAATATCTAAAGGTCACTTTTTGAACCTCTTCCAATAATTGTTCATCTGTAAGACCCTTTTTGACAGGTTCAAGTTCAATATTAGGTTTCTGTTGTGCATAGTTACTGCAACTGGTATGAATAAAAAGTAGTACAA
The DNA here is from genome assembly GCA_043753405.1 of Saprospiraceae bacterium. Lineage (GTDB taxonomy): Bacteria > Bacteroidota > Bacteroidia > Chitinophagales > Saprospiraceae > Parvibacillus. The sequence goes on from JAYUWT010000230.1 coordinate 3,443, forward strand.
TTAAGACAATTCGCATTTGACAGATTATTTTCTGAAAAATACAAATAAAACAGATATCAGACTCTAGATACTAGACTCTAGAAATTTTAACAAGGAAGATTCTCAATGAAAGAAGTGATTCTGACTTCTGACCTCTGACTTCTTTTTATACTTTGACCTTCTTCCACCTGCCCCTCTTAAATAATAGATAGGAGGCGATCGTAATAAAAGTTTCAGACACGGGAATGGCTATGAAAACACCTTTAGGTCCCATATCAAGATATTTTGATAAAAAGTAAGCCAACGGAATCTGAAATAACCAAAATCCTATAAAATTTATCCATGTAGGAGTTACAGTATCTCCTGCTCCATTGAACGCATTCATCATCACCATTCCTACTCCATAGAAAATAAATCCGAGTGAAATCAGGCTCAATGATTGCCTCGCAACCCGGATCACTTCAGGGTCAGTTGTAAAAAATGATATGAAAAACTCTCCGCATGTAAGAATTAATAAAGTAACAATTGCCATAAAAATGACATTATAACGGATAGTAATTGCCACGGATCTTTCTGCCCTCTCTATCTGATCTGCACCAAGGTTTTGCCCCACAAGAGTGGAAGCGGCATTACTCAATCCCCAAGCCGGCAACATAAAGAACATCATAAGCCGGAGCGCAGTCTGGTATCCGGCACTTCCCGCGTCACCGCCTGTTTCGGCTACGAGCTTGGCCAAAAATATCCAACTGCATGATGCTATCACAAATTGCATGATTCCCGGAGTAGCAATTTTAATCAGGGCACCTATCTGAGGCCAGTCAGGGAGCCAGTGGCTCAACCTTGCCTTTATAGTATTTTTTCCTGAAAATAAATGGAATAACTGATATACTACCCCAATTCCCCTGCCTATCGTGGTGGCGACAGCAGCACCTGTCAGTCCCATGGCAGGAATGAACCAGAAACCATAGATAAAAACGGGGCAAAGAATTATATTGCAGATATTGGCAAGCCATAAGCTTTTCATCGCTATCGCCGCATTGCCTGCTCCCCTGAAAATTCCGTTTATAAGGAAAAGCAACATTATTACAATGCTACCTCCCATCATGATCTGTACATATGCAGTGCCTTTGACTGCTGATTCCGCGGAAGCGCCCAGTAACAATAAAAGTTCTTTGGCATAGAGAAAACCAACGACACTCAATACTGCTGTAATGGCAATTGTTACTTTATTAATTCTTACATGCGGAGAGTTTTTCATATCATTTTTTACAACTGACCCTGAAGTGATCCG
>JAYUWT010000231.1:0-4709 GCA_043753405.1 Saprospiraceae bacterium
GAAACACCTTCTTAAATAATGAAATTTTTACGGAGCGGCTTATACCTTAAAGCATACTGCTTATAGCCTCTTTGCATTTAAAACCACGAAGGTGGTGACATTAAGGGACAATTGAAAATGAAAGCGTAGATGAAACCTATTCTTGAAATAGAAAATTTTACGAAACCAAAATGAAAGCGAAGCTTTCATTCCTTTGTGTAACTCCTTTTTGCATTAGTGGGAATTTCAATTATAACCAGAATGTATAAAATGATAGTCAGATTGTTGATCAATCTTAAATTCCCAATTACTAAAAGTCTGACTTTATTTTATTTAAACAAATGTACTTAAGAACGGCATTAAAATCTTTGTGATAAAAAAAGAGACCTATTGTTCCACTGCGGTCATTTTTTAAACATCATTCCATTACTTGATATCACATACTTATCAATCTCCGAAGCCGCTTCCTCATTGAAAAGCAAATAAGCATACTTTAACGTTGAAGAGAAGAAATAATGATCCATTTGATCCATTTTTTCGAGCGTTCTTACATCTCGTAATGCTGCAAATCCATTGACATTATTTTTACAAAATTTGACCATGGTGGTATACATTAATTCCCCTGCTTTTAAATATCTTGGCTTTCCGGTGAACTTATATAATACAAAGGAAGATTGAATAGCCTGAGGACGCAAGAGGTAGGAAGCAGAAATCACTTGTTTAGTTTTATAATTCATTTGCTCAGGAGCAATACTGTATTCTGCCCAATATTTTATAACCGATTCCATTAGATTTTCAGCTTCTTTGATATTACCGGATACAGCCAGTAGTGAAGGAAAGGAACAAGACTGGGCACTGAATTCAGGATGAACCTGTGTACCGTAATTCATATTGCCTAATTCGTACCATGTGCCCATATTGGTGAATTCTTTAAGATATTTTAGAGCAGCAGCAGTGCAGATATTGTACATTTCCATCAATTCGGCATCGTTAAAAAGGACAGCGGATTTATACAGATCATCGTACCAGATATCCATTCCTTCCATGATATGGGATTCCGGGTTGGTCCACAAACCTGTTTTAATATCAATCGTAGCCCCTAATAAATTAAGTTTTGATTTTTTGTTGAATAAATTTTTGGCTGCACTTTTTGCTGAATCAAAATATTTAGGATCATTGGTAAGCTTACTTAGTTTACCGTACTCCAATATAAGCCCGCCTATTTCATCAGGACTGGCTGTTTCTCCGCTGGGGACACCCGTTTTTAAATTGATATTTCGAAAAGCGAGCCCCCATGAAGATTTGAAGACAGGCATCATTTTGTCAGCTAAATTTTTGGCCATCGCCAGGAATTTTGGATCCCCATCCAATTCATATGCACTCATTAAGCCACCTAGCACTACATGCACTATTTCTGCGTGGTTCACATCGAAATCCTTTTCAAATGACAACTGTGACAAGATCAATTCTTTACAATCATTTGCTTCTTTGTCCAGTTTCATTAATCTCAGGGTACCAAAGGCACTGAGCGGAGTAAAAAGAAAACTTTCAGAGTAATTATCTTTAAACCCCTGTGAAAGTGGCATTAATTCGTCATGACCCCAGGCAAACAATTTATAAGCATTCCAGGAATCTTTCATTTGTCTTACAACATCCTTACTTAATGAATCACTATTAACGGGTCTATTTTCGAGGGTCACCGGCCGGGAACCTCTTAAAGTAGTCTTGCAGGAGTAATAAGTGGCACTTAATAATAGAATGCAAAGTATATTTATTAAAAAATTGAACTTTGAATTGTTAACGATGTTACCCATGAATATTTTTTTAAGTTTCGAATTTGCGAAAATTTTTACTTTATTTGAGCTGATTAAAGAAAATAATTTAGATGAGAAGTTTGATAATTTTTGTTCTGATAATGATAATTGTTCGTGGTTTCGGTCAGCAACACTTACCCGCACCATCAAACCTTATTTATGCTCAATTGCAAAAATTAAATACACTGGGGAATGCTATGTACCTTGCGGCACATCCTGACGACGAAAATACGAGAATGATCTCATATCTCACCAATCAAATGCATTTTAATACAACTTATTTATCTTTAACCCGAGGTGATGGAGGTCAGAACTTAATAGGCACCGAACTTGGAGCCTACCTGGGGGTGCTTAGAACTCATGAATTATTGCAAGCAAGAGCAATCGATGGCGGAAGACAATGGTTTACCAGGGCAAATGATTTTGGTTTCTCTAAACATCCGGACGAGACCATGAGGTTTTGGAACGAGACCGAAATATTAAAAGACATGGTGGGAGCTATCCGTAGATTCAGGCCGGATATTATCATCAACCGTTTTTCGACAAAAAATATTGGTGAAACGCATGGTCATCATTCCGCATCTGCCCTCCTCGGCGACAAAGCTATCTTGTTGGCAGCTGATCCCAATTTTAAACTGGACAACTTTCCCTATGGGCCATGGCAGGTAACCAATATGTATTGTAATACTTCAAGTTTTTTCTATAAAACCAAAGAAGAATTTGATAATGCTGATAAGACCAATCTGTATACGATAGATTGTGGAGTGTACTTTCCGGTCCTGGGATATTCCAATGGAGAAATAGCTGCTAAAAGCCGCAGTATGCATAGGTGTCAGGGGTTTGGTTCTGCTTTCAACCGGGGTTCCGTAGTAGAATATCTTGAATTATTGAATGGCACTCCGCCATCTTCCAAGTTAGCTCCATTCGACGACCTGAATACCACCTGGTCCAGAGCAGATGGAGGCAAAGAGATCGGAGCTTTGGTGGATGGTATTATCTCCAAATTTGATTTTGGACATCCTGAATTGTCCATACCGGAGCTTATTGGAGTAGCTAAAAAAATTAAAACACTCAAAGATGATTTTTGGAGAACAACAAAATTGAAAGAAATAGATCAGATTATCCTGAATTGCTCCGGATTTTATGCAGAAGCAGTTTCAGCTCAACAGGTAGTTTGTCCGGGTGATTCGTTGAAAGTGGATGTGGAAGTGATCAAAAGGAGTGGTGAAAAAGTAGAATTATTAAATTTAGTTTTAAACAACTATCCACTTAAACTAAAACAAACACTCTTAGAGCCCAATGTCGGAATAAAAGAAAGTTTTAAGATCTTGATTCCACTACTTACCGCTTACTCTTCACCTTATTGGTTGAAAGGAAAATTTGCGCCCATGATGTATGACGTTCAGGACAGAATGTTGATAGGTCAACCTGAAAATGACCCTATCCTGCAAGCAAATTTGGAGCTTAAGATTGAAGATTATACGATCAATTTTCCCATGCAAATTCAATATAAGACGGTCAATCCTGCATTTGGACAAAAATACGATGCAATTCAAGTGGTTCCGGACGTAAGTATAGATTTGAAAAGATCCTCAGTTGTAGCAAAGGCGGGTCAAAAAACTGTTATAGAATGTATAGTTCACTCCTCCAAGGGTGCTTTCGAGGGTGAAGTAAAGCTGGACCTTCCCTCCGGATGGAAATCAGTCCCTTCCTCTATTCCGGTTACCTTCAGTTTCAAAGGTGAGGTCAAAGAAGTTTCCTTTACGATCGAAGGGAATACTTTTGAAGGGGTGGATAGCATCGGAGCTTATGTGTCGGATGGTGGCCGAAGATTTGATAAAGGATTTTATGAAATAAAATACGAGCATGTCCCTTACCGCATCATTAATATATCCAACAAAGTACCATTCTCCGTTATTAAAGCGGTAGCATCTACCGGGCGGATAGGTTATATCGCAGGAGCAGGTGATCTTGTATTTGAATCCTTGAGGGACGCTGGCCATAATATCAATCTCCTGAATGTTCAGGATTTTAATTTAGTTAATTTTAAAAAATATACGTCAATCATACTTGGTATCAGGGCATTCAATGTATTGGACCAATCTGCCCAACTTAATAGGCTGCTGAATCAATATGTAGAAGAAGGTGGTCATGTAGTCGTGCAATATAATACCAGCAATAATCTGAAAATCAAACAATTTGGTCCTTTTCCTTTGACTTTGGGCAGGACAAGAGTTACAGATGAAAATGCTGTCGTGACAATTCTTGACCCCGGAAATCCTATATTCAATCACCCTAATAAAATTACTCAGGAAGATTTCAAATACTGGGTTCAGGAACGTGGGGTTTATTTTGCTGATAAATTTGATGAACGATATAAACCTTTACTTGCCATGAATGATGCAGGAGAACAGGTGTCCAATGGTGCATTAATAATGGCTAATCATGGTAAAGGCACTTATGTTTATACCGGGCTCGTCTTTTACCGGGAATTGCCCTCCGGAATCCCCGGAGCTTATAGGTTGATGGAGAATATTCTGGCTTTATAAATATTCTTATGGAGGATACCGGATACAGGGTTGATAAAAAATGGTCAAGAGCATATTGGATAGTGGTCGTATTCCAAATCCTACTTCTAATAGTGTTTTTTCTGATCCAATCTAAATTCAATCATTGATGAGAGAAGCAGATTGGGTGGTATTGATCGCCACTTTATTATTCATAACTATTTACGGGATCACCCGCAACCTGAAAGGCCAGACAGCAGAATCCTTTGTGGTCGGAAACAGGGATATGAAGTGGTGGGCTATATGCATCTCTATCATGACGACCCAGGCTAGTGCAGTTACTTTTATTTCTACACCCGGACAGGGCTTTGAAGATGGAATGCGTTTTGTCCAGTTTTATTTCGGCTTG
>JAYUWT010000232.1:0-4707 GCA_043753405.1 Saprospiraceae bacterium
GTTCCAGCGACGTCAATTACGGCTGAGATAGTCCCCAAAGAATCTCCCGTACAGCCGGAATTTGTTACTTCAGTGTGTAACTCGAGGACACAATTACAATCTTTAACTTCTACTATTATAAAGTCGTTGTCACTGCATGCAAAGTCATTGGTTACAACGTAAGTCAAAGTATGGAAACCAATCCCTGCAATAGAGGGATCAAAAACATTGCCCGAAACGCCCGTCCCCGACCAGGTCCCTCCTGCAGGATTTGCTTCCAAAGTCACAACACTATCGTCAAGACATAAAATCCCTAATTCCTGTAAAATAAGTTCAAACGAATTGTTTGTAACAACCATCTGATCTGAAAAAGCAGAACAAGGTCCATTGCCATCGGGATCACTGGCTGTAAGTGTTAAAGTAACTGTTCCATTTATACTATCAGTTGAACCCCAGTTGTATTGAGTATTGACATTGCTTGGATTTACAAAAGTACCATCACCGCTTGTAGTCCAAAGTGGGGTTGAATTAACACCTCCGGCCAGCTGAACAGGATTATATGTACATACAGATTGATCAGATCCTGCATTGGCAATGGCAGGATTATTACAACCACAGGCAGTCACAGTAACGATCGTGGTTGATGAAGATGTGCAACCATTGTTATTTGTAAATTGATAGGTCAGGGTAAAATTGCCTGAACCTGCAGCGCCGGGATTGAAAGTATTACCGGAAACACCTGTACCAGACCAAATGCCTCCCACAGGTGTGGCCTGAAGAGTTACTGCAGCATCTGAAGTACAAAGGTCAGCTACAGGTGTTATCTGAATGACCGGAGCGGATACTACTGTATATGTTCCTGAAGTTTCTGCTATGCAACCGTTTGAATTAACTGTATAAGTAAAGGTGTGCATACCTAATCCTGCTACTGAAGGGAAGATCTGATTGCCTGTGATCCCCGGGCCTGAATAAAATCCTCCGCCTACATTGGCTATTAGCGTGAATGGAGCACCATTGATGCATAAGGTACCCGGATTATTAACTGTCAGATCAGGAACATCAGTGACTAAAATATTAGTACTTGCCACTACGGTACAACCATTTTCAGTATAACTATAAGAAACTGTATGATTGCCTGGTCCGGCTACAGAAGGAGTAAATAAGTTGCCGGATACACCCGGACCTGAATAAAATCCTCCCGCTGGCTGACCATTGAGCGCTACCACTGGATCAAATTCACATTGCGGAGGGACAGAAGCAATGGTGACAACAGGTGGATTTATTTGCGTTATAGTGATAACATCATTTGATTGGCATCCATTATTGTCTGTCACAGTCACAGTATAATTACCCGGAGAAAAAACGATTATACTTTGGTTATTCCCCCCCACAGACCATGTATAGTTGTATGGTGGTGTGCCTCCAGACCCTGATCCGGTAAGGGTAATGGATGTATTGTTACAATCCAGCACTGTGCTCGGAGCAGTTATATTAGCAACTAAAGGGCTTGATGGTTGGGTAACTACATAATTATCGTTGGCTGTTGCTGTTGCGTTGTCCGTTACAGTGACGGAATAAGTTCCTTGCGCAAGGCCGCTAATGGTAGATGTTGTAGCTCCATTGGACCATAGATATGTATATGGGGGAGTTCCTCCGGTGACAGAAGCTGTTGCCGTACCGGTCGAATTGCCAAAACAAGCAACATTGGTACCGGATACATTGACTGCCAATGGTTCGGGTAGCGGAGTGAAAACGCCTGAGAACACGCTTGTGACGATCCAGTCACCTGAATTATCACCATTATTATTTGCAATATTTGCAGCCGCCCACAAATTAATCGTTTGTGCTGTGCCGGCTGCCGGAGATGTCCAGATAGCCGTCCAGATAACTTCATCATTAATATCAAAAAGCTGAGAAGGATTATGCTCAAGATAGAACCTACCTCCGGAAGGTGTTATAACACAATTAGCCGATGGAATGGATAATACACCAAAATTTTGGTTTGATGAATTCAAAATAGTAAACTGGAAGCCGGCTCTTTCAGCCTGGCCATTTGGATTGGAAACCGTTACTGTGAGTGGATATTGGGTGCTTGGGGTTATATTGGCCGGGAAACCGGTTACAGTTACATCCCCATCGAATCCTCCCGGATTACTGCTGCCATGGCAGTCTGTACAAAGACCATCCCCGGGAGCTCCGGTACGGCCATCTGGCGGATTTGCTGACCATGACATCAGCATCAATACTGCGAGGATAATTGATACTACTCCCTGAATTTTTTTGTTTTGTAGAATAAATTTCATATTGACTATTTAAATGATCAAAAACTATTTTCTGATCTTAAAATTAATTATTTTAAAAAAATAACACAGGAATAAAAAATGAAACGGGATAAATGAAGCTTGAAACGGGATATATTTTTTTCAAGTAATCAAAATCTAAAAGTATATTTGAGATAGTTAAGCAATGCTTTCTTGTTGTTCCTTTTAAAATAATCTGTAAAATGGCTAAAGAAATAAAATTATCAAAAATATCCACCCGGGCTCCCAAAGCTGCGAAAAAAGAGGATTATGAGCAAATGGCCATCAAACTTTACGAAGAGATCGGTCAACTACAGCATATTTTATATGCAGAGAAAAAGCATAGTATTCTTATTGTCTTTCAGGGAATCGATGCAAGCGGTAAGGATGGAGCTACAAAAAATGTTTTCTCTAAAAGCAGTCCTCAGGGTATAAGGGTAGAAGCATTTAAAAAACCAAGTGAGGAAGAAATGAATCATGACTTTTTATGGAGAGTGCATGCAAATGCTCCAGAAAAAGGCTTTATCCAGGTCTTCAACAGGTCTCACTATGAGGATATTCTGGTCCAAAAAGTGCACGGATGGATCGATGACGAACGCGTAGCAAAAAGAATGGCCGCTATTAATGCATTTGAAGACTTATTACATTTTGATAACAACACCACCGTTATTAAATTTTACATGCATATCAGTAAGAATAGACAATTGCAGGAACTTAGAGAGCGTCTGGAAGATCCGTCTAAAAACTGGAAACACAACCCGGGTGACTGGGAAGAACGTAAATTGTGGAATGAATACATGGCAGCATACGAATATGCTATAAATAATAGTACTATTCCATGGCATATCGTGCCCGTAGATCAAAGATGGTATCGAAATTATTTTATAGCCAAGGTATTGGTTGAGCAATTAGAACAACTTAATATGAAACTTCCGCTGCTGGATAAAAATACGATCTTGGCCGCTGAACAGGAAGACTCAAATTAATAATCATAAATCGATGGTTTCTTCCAATGAAAAAACGAGAGTAGATAAATGGTTATGGGCGATCAGGTTTTTTAAAACCAGAAGTCTTGCTACAGATGCATGTAGCGGTGGTAAGGTCAAGGTCAATGGCATTAATGCTAAAGCTTCCCAACTCGTAAAACCCGGAGACATGGTTATTTGTAAAAAAGATCATTTCAATTATGAATTGAAGGTGGTGAGTATCATAGAAAAACGTGTTGGAGCACCCATAGCTGTGACATGTTATGAGAATCTGACACCACCCGAAGAACTGAACAAATTTGAAGACTGGTTCATTGGCAAAGGTAAAAACGAAAGCCGGGAACGAGGTGCCGGCAGGCCTACCAAAAGAGAACGAAGGGACATCGATGAATTTAAAGATGGTCAATTTGTAAGCAAAGAATCTCAAAAACCTGAGTAATTCCTGCATTCAAAGGGAAGTTAATCTTAATTGAATCATACCATGATACTACTTTTGTCCATCCAAATAAATTCCTCAAACCCAGACCATTGAATACCATACAGCTTAACCAAATTGCAAACCTCAATAACTGGATACGTCAGTTTGACCGCATCATCCGATTGGATTCTAATCATTATGACCTCGACAAATACACATCTTCAGAAGGTATTGTTGCATGCGGAGTTGAAAAAGAGTTTACAATTAACTCTCCCGAAGAGCGGCATACACTTGAGGACTTAAAGCAATTTTTTAAAGAAAATTCAGGCCAGTGGATATTCGGACACATCTCTTATGAAGCAAAAGATCTTTTTGACGTCAGCAAAACCACCAATATATCTTTTATAGAAGCTCCCTGTGTAACATTTTTTGTCCCGGCTTATGTCATTGAAGTAAAAAACGATGTGGCGATAATCCATAGATCTGCAATACCTCTTAAAGAATTGATCGAATGGGTCAGCCGAAGTACAAACCATGAATTAGATGAAGCGACCACTACCGGTGAATGTAATTATACTGTTGATAAAGCAACTTATCTAAAACATGTCCGGCAAATGCTTTACCACATTCATAGAGGTGATATCTATGAAGTAAATTATTGTCAGTCTTTACATTATCATAATATTTTATTGAACCCATTCGACCTTTATGATAAAATGCAGGATCGGTCATCAGCTCCCTTTGGAGCTTTTTATAAAATAAATAATACATATTTATGTTGTGCAAGTCCTGAAAGATTCATTGCAAAAAGAGATACGCAGCTGATCTGTCAACCCATCAAGGGCACAAACAGGAGATTTGATGATCCTCAAATCAATGAAGCCCAACAACAAAAATTAAAATACAGCCTCAAGGAACGATCTGAAAATGTAATGATCGTAGACCTCATGCGCAACGATATGTCCAGGATCTGCATTCCCGGTTCAGTAAAAGTGGAAGAGTTGTACGGGATCTATGCATTCCG
>JAYUWT010000233.1:0-4706 GCA_043753405.1 Saprospiraceae bacterium
GATCTTTACTTCATTTTCATTGGAAGCATGCTCAATAGTAATGGCTTTTAATTTTTTATCCATTTCCTTCTGTTGTTCTTCAAAATTCCCAAACATGGCTTTTAGTTGTTAATTGTTAATTATTAATTGTTATTCTATTTGTCTATGAGACTTTATTTCTGCTTTGTAATATAAGTTATAAATGAATTTGTAGTAACATCCATCTAACATCTAACTCCTAATATCTACCTTTTCTCAATTATTAGTAAATATCTTTTCAAGATTTTTTAGTTAACATTCATGTTGATAAAAATATATTATTTAATTGATTAATAATACTTTAAATTCATTTACATTAAGTAATACTTAAATGTCATACTGTTTTATTTTTCTATATAACGTTCTTTCTGACAAACCAAGTTCTTTGGCAGCTTCTTTTCTTCTTCCATTATACTTTTTTAGTGCTTTGGAGATCATTTCTTTTTCCATTATTTCCAGTGAAAGGCTGTCTGTGACCTCCTCCATCGGTTGATATAATTCTTCACCATCGTTATCTGATATAAAATAAGGTTGATGTCCAGGTTCATGCCCGTGATCGATGACCTGAGGATTGAGGTTGTTCTGAGAATTATATTGATTAGCCGGAGCGTATTGGTGGCCTGATATCGCCTCTACTGCCTTAGGTTTCATTCCTAATTGTCTGAGACTGGAATGATCACCTACGATCAATTCATTGCGGGAAATCAATTCAAAAACAAGGGTTTTGAGGTCATTGACATCTCCTTTCATTTCGAAAAGTAATTTATATAGAATATCCCTTTCCGACATATTGTCATCTTCCCTTCCTCTGACGATACTTGGTAAATTCCTATTAGCAAGTTGAGGAGTAATGCGCAATAAACTCTCAGGTGTTAATAGTTTTTCTTCGGCAAGAACAGAAAGCTGTTCAGTAACATTGCGCAATTCACGAATATTGCCCGGCCATGGATAATTTTCGAGGATCATCTGGCTCTGTTCCGTCAACTGGATACTATTGGTGTTGTATTTTTCTGAAAAATCTACAGCAAACTTTCTGAAAAGTATCTTAATATCTTCTCTCCTGTCTTTCAGGGATGGAACCCGAATAGGCACTATACTCAGACGGAAATAAAGATCCTCTCTGAATTTTCCTTTTCTGATAAGGTTCTCGAGATTGACATTGGAGGCGGCTATGACCCTTACGTCAGTTTTAAGTGACTTGGAAGCGCCAACCCTGATGAATTCACCGGATTCCAGGATCCTGAGTAAAAAAGCCTGGGTGTCAAGAGGCATTTCACCGATTTCATCCAAAAAAATTGTACCACCATCCACAGTTTCGAAATAACCTTTTCTATCACCCAATGCCCCTGTAAATGCCCCTTTTTCGTGGCCAAATAACTCACTGTTGATCGTTCCTTCAGGTATTGCACCACAATTGATAGCAATGAAAGGATTATGTTTCCGAGGACTTAGTGAATGGATCACCTTTGAAAAAACTTCCTTTCCCACGCCACTTTCACCGGATATCTATACGGTAAGGTCAGTAGGCGCAACTCTTACAGCTGTATTGAGTGCATTGTCAAGGGTAGCAGAAACCCCCAATATTCCAAATTTAAGCTTTATACTTTGTAATGTCATGCTATTACTAATGTTTCTGAGCAAGGCATTATTTCACCAAAAAGTGTTGCCGATGTACTCGAATTTATTTTTACCTGTGCGTAGGTACCAATTTTATAACCGGGATGGTTATCAAAAATAACAACCTTGTTCTGAGGTGTTTTGCCCCGCATTTGTTGATCTGATTTTTTGGAGTAACCTTCTATCAATATTTCAAATGTTTTCCCCACGTCAGCTGCATTCAATACTCCTGAAATCGATCTCTGACATTCTATCACTTCACTCAACCTCCGGTTTTTTATTTCAAGGGAGATATCATCGTTTAACTTTCTTGCAGCAGGAGTGCCGGGCCTTTCTGAGTAGTAAAACATATAGCTAAGTGTGTATCTTGAATAATCAATCATTTCCAGAGTTGCAATATGATCTTCTTCTGTTTCAGTACAAAATCCTGTAATGATATCGCTTGAAATTGCACAGTCAGGGATGATCTCATAGATACGATCTATTTTTGCTTTGTACCAGTTTGCATCGTAACTCCTATTCATGAGGTCCAGTATCCGGCTGCTGCCTGATTGCACCGGGAGGTGAATATAATTACATATATTATGATATCGCGAAATAGTAAATAATACTTCATCAGTAATATCTTTAGGATGAGATGTTGAAAAACGCACTCTCAATTCAGGACTGATCAATGCAACTTGTTCAAGTAGTTGTGCGAATGTCACAAAAAGGCCGGAAATTTCGTCTTTCCATTTATAAGAATCCACATTTTGTCCTAACAGCGTTACTTCCCTGTAACCTTTGTTATATAAATCCTTAGCTTCAGCAACAATAGTAGAACTATCTCTGCTGCGTTCCCTGCCTCTGGTATACGGCACTACACAAAATGAGCACATATTATCACATCCTCTCATGATGCTGATCAATGCAGTAACACCATTAGTATCCAATCTTACAGGACTGATGTCCGCATAAGTTTCTTCACGGGATAATAAAACATTTATTTGCCTTTCTCCACCTGTCGCATTATCGATCAGTGTCGGAAGATCGCGGTAAGCGTCAGGACCCACGACCATATCAACTAATTTTTCCTGCTCCAGCAGTGATTTTTTTAACCTTTCTGCCATGCAGCCCAGCACTCCGACCATCATATTGCGATTGGTACGTTTTATACTGTTGAAATATTCGAGCCGTTTTCTGATATTATCTTCCGCTTTTTCGCGTATAGAACATGTATTAATCAGGACAAGGTCAGCTTCATAAATATCTGATGTGGGGCTGAAACCTACTTTATTTAAAATACTGGCAACGATCTCACTGTCAGAAAAATTCATAGCACAACCATAACTTTCAATGTAAAATTTCTTCATGCCCTGGTTTTGGCCATGCGTGCTATAAACCTCACCTTGAAGATCTTCATGAATATCGATGTGGTGTGGTCGCTCTAATTCTTTAATGGCCATTCGTGAAATGTAAAATTTAGGGTGCAAATGTAGTGAAAGTATCTGACATTTCGTCATGTCTAGTCTTTAACAACTAGCATAACACAGACTACAACTACAAAGTTTAAAGGTTCAACAGTGGTATTAAATGTATATTTGTTTGACCAAAATAAATTGCTTTGTCAGATTTTAATATGAAAAAATTAGGGCTCATCGGTAAAAAACTGAACCATTCTTTTTCCAAAAAATACTTTGATGAAAAATTCAAAGAAGAGAAGTTAAATGATTGGAAATTTGATCTCTACGAATTGGATGATCTTGACCATCTCGAGAAGTTAATACAAACTGAAAATCTGTCTGGTTTTAGCGTCACTATTCCATATAAACTTGAAGTTATGCAATTGTGCAGCGCCCTCAGTCAGGACGCAAGTTCGATAGGTGCAGTCAATTGTGTGAAAATATATGGGAGAAAGTTAAACGGTTACAATACTGATTGGTTAGGATTTAGAGACAGCCTGGATCCATCTTTTTTGAATAAAACTAATAAAGCATTGGTTTGCGGGACCGGGGGTGCTTCACGAGCAATTATTTATGCCTTAAGGCAAATGGATATTGAAATAATTCAGGTTTCTTCTTCCGGAAGACAAGATTATTTAAAATATGAAGATTTAAATGATGACATCATCAGAGATGTTCAAATCATCATTAATTGCACTCATCTGGGCACATTTCCCAATATTAAAGAGTGTATTTCTATACCATATGAATTTATCAATTCTAATCATTACTGCTATGACCTTGTCTATAATCCGGAAGAAACCCTCTTTCTGAAGAAATGTAAAGAAAAAGGAGCACGGGTCCAGAACGGATATCAGATGCTGGTCAATCAGGCAGAGCTTGCATGGGAAATTTGGACTGAAGAAAGGTGATAGGTGATAAGTGATAATTAACAACAATAAATGAAGTCGTGAATAAAAACAGATTGGAAGCATTTAGTGATGGGGTTCTTGCCATCATCATTACGATCATGGTTTTGGAATTTAAAGTGCCACATGGAGGAACATTATTGGAGCTAAAACCCCTTATTCCGGTATTTCTTAGTTATGCACTCAGTTTTATATATATAGGAATTTACTGGGGAAATCATCATCATTTACTACATATTGTCAGAAAAATTAACGCAGGAATGATTTGGGCTAATTTAAACTTACTTTTTTGGTTATCCCTTATTCCTTTTGCTACAAGCTGGATGGGTGAAAACCATTTCGCTTCCCATACTGTCGCATTCTATGGAATCATACTATTCTTATGTGGAGGCTCGTTTGGGATTTTACAAATTATTGTAGAAAATAATTCTCACGACATTGAAGCTTTAAAAAATGCATTTAAAAAACTAAAAGTAAAAGCATTTATATCAACTACATCTTATGCCTTAGCTATTTTTTGTGCTTTCTATTATCCACTTATTTCTCAGATCTTGTTTGTGTTTGTTGCGATTATTTGGTTAATACCTGATAAACATTTGGAACGGGCGTTGGAGAAAAAAGATGAATGATGAATTATTAATTATAAATTATAAATTATTAATGGTAACCTCTTAACCACTTAACATCCTAACTTCTTAACTTACTCACTCCTCTTCCGCAG
>JAYUWT010000234.1:0-12886 GCA_043753405.1 Saprospiraceae bacterium
CCTGCCCGGGACAGTTGCTCTTCGATCAATTACCCGAATTAAGATTAAAGATTGAAGATAACCTGGCGCTTTGTGCACCTTTATCCAATGATAAAATAACCACCATTAACGGAATACAAGTGGCACCTAATCCTTCGTCGGGAAGTTCAGAGT
This sequence comes from Saprospiraceae bacterium, assembly GCA_043753405.1. Classification (GTDB taxonomy): domain Bacteria; phylum Bacteroidota; class Bacteroidia; order Chitinophagales; family Saprospiraceae; genus Parvibacillus. The sequence continues at coordinate 154 of JAYUWT010000234.1, forward strand.
TGCTTTTACCGGTAATGAATCTTTTGATTATCAGATCATGGATTTAAATGGGGCTGTTGTGAAAGTTGGCAAAATGAAAAATGAAGATGAATTGGATTTAATGGATCAATTGCCCGGAATTTATTATTTAAGTTTGTATGGTAACAAGACACAGTCGGTAGTAAAGTTGATTTTATTTTGAGTTGCATTTATTATTTATTTTAATTTAAAAAAAGAGACACCCCGGCCTTACTACTCTTCGTCCTTCATACTTCAGGACATCGTTCCGTTTCACTTCCTAGAAAAGATCGCTTTTTGCATCATTTCTGCGTCGTTCACCCCTCTACCAGAGGGAAATTCGAGACTTTTCTTTTTTTCTTTAAGTTTAATTTCGTTCAATATCATACTAAGAATAAATACAAAATTAAAACCAATATAAGGTTAGAAATTCCCCTCTTGTAGAGGGGTACGCAAAGCGGGGGGTGTCTTAAACTATTAAAATTTAATTCTTGATCCATTCATTTGTTTCGGTGCGCTGCACCTGTATTCCGTTAAATACCATAGTTCTATAGAGGTTTTGGTGCGCTGCACCTTGATTCTGTTAAAAACAATAATTCCAAATTTTAGGGAACGACACCCCGGTCCTTGGCCACACCTCTACCAGCTAGGGAATTCGCGACATAATTTTTTCATTAAAGATTTCTAACGTACAAATCAAACAATGGGCTATTTATTTCCCACTAAAAGAAAAAAACTTAGAACTTCCCCTCTTGAGGGGTACGCAAAGCGGGGGTGTCATTCATAAATGAACCTTAGCTAATGTTTCGGTGCGCTGCACCTGGGTTCCGCTTGAAAACGATAGGTTTATAGAGATTTCGGTGCTCTGCACCTGGTTTGAGTTGAAATTTTGGTGAAATTAATTTTTATTGAATGCTTGGAAATAGGATAAACGAAACATTATTTTTCATCTGATTGCTCGCTGCGCTTTGGTCTTTAGTCTTTAGTCTTTGGCTTGTTTAGTTAATTTACTTAGTTTCATTTATTGATTATTGTTAATTCTAAACTAACAAATTACGCAGTTCAGTTTCATCCTCGCGGCAGTTCGCAGTACGCAGTTCGCCGTTCGCTCCTCTCGCCGTTCGCTTCTTTTTCCGTTCGCTTTTCGCCTCACCTACATTTCACTAATTTTTGTAAGTTTGATTAAAATTTAATAACCATGTACATGCGGCAACTTCTCGTCTTCCTGATTTTATTGTTGGTCTCATCACAGGCCATTTCTCAGAAAAAATACTGGCAGCAAAAAGTAGACAATGAGATCTACGTACGCCTCGATGACGTAAAACATAGATTGCATGGAAATATTCATATCCATTACAAAAACAATTCTCCTGACACGCTCACGTACATTTACTTTCATCTATATCCAAATGCTTATAAAAATGTAAAAACAGCGTTCGCTGTGCAGCAGGTAGAAAATGGCACGACAGATTTTTATTACAGCAAAAAAGAAGATAAGGGATATGTCGACAGTGTCAAATTCCAGATAGAGTCAAAGGGTAAATATAAAATAGCATTAATTGAAGAAACGAAGGATATTGACATAGTCAAAGTGATGCTTCCGGAACCTCTTTTGCCATCGGGCTCAGTAGATATCAGTACAGATTTCAGGGTAAAGCTCCCCAAAGTATTTTCAAGACTTGGGCATACGGGCCAGGCTTACCAGATATCTCAATGGTACCCAAAACCGGCAGTTTATGATGCGAAAGGGTGGCACCCTATTCCATATCTGGATCAGGGAGAATTTTACAGCGAGTATGGTGATTATAAAGTTCATCTGACCCTGCCTGCCAATTATATTGTGATGGGTACAGGAGATATAATGGAAGACTCTGAAAATGCATGGCTCGATGAACTTTCTAAGATTCCTTATGACTCAGTTAAGCTGGCATCAATGAAAAAAACACCCGTATCCGACACTACTTTTAAAACCATCACTTTAGAAGAAAAGCAGATCCACGATTTTGCCTGGTTTGCAAATAAGAACTGGATCCTGCGTAAAGATACGGTCCTTGCTCCCGGAACTGATCATGTTGTGACAGCCTTTAGTTGCTTCTTACCGGAAGACTGGAGGATATGGAAAAATTCTGTTGACGATATTAAAACTACGATCAGAGGATATGGAACATTGGTTGGTCCATATCCATACAATACTGCCAAAGTAGTAGAAGGTAGTCTTGAGGCCGGAGGCGGTATGGAATATCCTACAGTGACTGTAATAGATGCGACAAAAACTGTAGAGACCTTGCGTTCAGTGATCATTCATGAAGTTGGTCACAACTGGTTCTATGGAATATTGGGCAGTAATGAACGCGCTTACCCCTGGATGGATGAAGGCATCAACAGTTTTTATGAAACGAAACTTTATGCCGGACCACCTACTTACAAAAAAGCAGGAGGTGCGAGTGACAAGGCAATAGGTCTGGCAGTCTTTGGTGCTGCGCATGCGCTTTACCCTGCCATTACGCACAGCACTCAGCTGCCATATATGAGTTATGGTGTGGACATTTATCTTAAAGTGCCCCTATATCTTACCTATCTTGAAAAATATATGGGTACTGATAACTTTAACAGCGCCATGCAGAAATATTATTCAACCTGGAAATTCAAACATCCTCAGCCTGAAGATTTTGAAAAGATCTTTAAGGAAAAAAGCCCGAAAGATATAGGCTGGTTTTTTGAATTAATGTCCCGGCCTGAAGCCGTTGATTTTGCCGTGGATGAGGTGAAGGTAAAAAATGATTCATTGCTGGTTGACATTGAAAATAATACCGGAATTATACTACCTGTTTTGATCAATGTGATAACTGAAAGGGGAGATACCATTCAAAAATGGTCAACACCTTTCCTGGATGAACAAACGATCAACTTCGCAAATATTAAAGAATACAAGTCCGTATCGATACATAAAGATGTTCCGGATATTAATTTGAAAAACAATGACAATTCATACCATTTTGGATTAAATGCCTTTGGCGGCATTAATTATAACAGACAGCATAACATCTGGATATCTCCTTTCATGGGTATCAATAAATATGATGGTTTTATGATTGGAGCACTGCTTCATAATGTGACAGTGCCCGAGAATCCATTTAAATTCATCATTGCTCCGATGTTTGGGACCCGAAGTAAAGACCTGGTAGGGCATGCAGTTTTTAATTATACAAGTTATATGAAAAGCGGTTTTCTGGATAATATCGACTTCTTTCTTAATTTAAAATCATATGGATATCAGAGGAGCTTTTTTGAACAATTTAAAAAAGAATCTTTAAGGTATAATAAAGTTGCTCCGGAAATTGTATTTAATTTAAGAAAACCGACTTATAGAAGCCCTGTTTCCCAGCGCATCTCATTAAAAGGATATTATATCAGGGAGCAGTTTTTCGCTATAGATACCACTCCAAATGTAAAACCGGTGGTGGGTGGAAGTAATGAAAATATCTATGGTAAGATCGCCTACAATTTTAAAAATACAAGGACGATCAACCCATATAGTTTCAAAATAGAAGGACAGGGTGGAAAGACATTTGCGAAACTATCGGCCGAAGCAAATTTCAGATTTAATTACAGTCTTAAAGGAAAGGCTTTTTATGCAAGGGCCTATGCAGGTAAATTCTTTAAGTTGAGTGATGCCTATTTTGATTATTACAGATATCAGCTGGCAAATACATATTCAGGTTACAATGATTATCTGTATGACAGGACTTACGGAGGCCGCAATGAAACACAAGGTTTTTGGGCACAACAGATCAATATTCAGGAAGGAGGATTTAAAGTTCCTACCTTACAATATAGCAATCAAATCGGGTTTAATGATGATTATCTTTTGACATTAAATCTTAAGACAGATCTTCCTTTAGGCAAACTCCCGATTCGACTTTTCTTTGATATAGGGACATTTGGAGGGGATAACTTATTGGGTGAGAATAAAACTAAGGTATTGTATGATGCTGGTGTTGAAATTCATTTATTGGATTATATAAGTATATATATTCCAATCCTTATGAGCCAGGAATATAAAGATTACAACAAATTTATTCTGGGAAATAAATTTATTAAAACTATTACCTTCTCCCATAATTTAAATAGTATCAATTGGGTCAAAGTACCAAATTTATTCTTACGATTGGATTGAGCTTCAGACACTAGACGCTAGAAACTAGTGTCTAGTGTCTGGTTTTTCTCAATTCAATTCTCAACTTTCAATTAATTAAATGGATTTGAATATAATTAATGATTTTATAGAAAAAGGTCTTTACGAAGATACCCATGGTTTCGACCATACAAGTCTTGCCTGCATCCCGGCTGATGACACGAGTATTGCAAAACTCCTTGTTAAGGACAACGGAGTGATCTCAGGAGTCGAACTCGCAAGATTGATCTTATTGTATGTGGACCCAAAGGCACGAATAGAAATTCATATAGAGGATGGAACAGAGGTAATCTACGGCGACATCGTACTGACGGTCGAAGCTAATTCAAGAGCCATATTGATGGGAGAACGTTTATTGCTCAATATGATGCAGCGTATGAGTGGTATAACTACGCTAAGCAGGAGGTTTGCTGAAGAGGTCAGCGATCTGCCAGTCAAAATTCTCGATACAAGAAAAACCACTCCATTAATAAGGTATTTCGAAAAATGGGCGGTCAGAATCGGAGGGTGTAGTAATTATCGCGACGGTTTGTATGACTGGATCATGATTAAGGACAATCATGTGGATGCAGCCGGAAGTATCAGGGCAGCCATCGAAAGGACCCATGAATATCTGAAGGAAAATAAACTTGATCTTGGAATAACGGTCGAGGTCAGAAACGAAGATGAGATCCGTGAGGTATTGGAAGTCGGTGGTATTACCCGTATTATGTTTGATAATTTTGATATCTCCCAATTGGCGGCGGGTGTGACCCTTGTCAACAGGAGATTTGAAACCGAAGCCTCAGGGGGTGTTAAGCTTAATACGGTCAGGAGTATCGCAACGACAGGTGTGGATTTTGTATCTGTGGGGTCCCTAACCCATTCATCGACTTCCCTGGATATTAGCTTCAAAATCCAAAAAGGAAGCTAGGAAATTTTTATTGTGTACTTTTTACATATTATGTACATTTAATTCATACCTTAGCTATGCAGCAACACGTAGTACTTTTATATGGGAGATAATATCAAGCAAATAGGCTTCCTTTTTGATCTGGATGGGGTGATCGTGGACACTGCTGTTTTGCATTACAAGGCCTGGAGAAAACTTGCAAATAGTTTGGGTTTTGATTTTACAGAAATGCAGAACGAAGAATTAAAAGGTGTAGGCCGAATGGACTCTTTAGATAGAATACTTGGTTGGGGAGGAGTTACATTGACTCTAAGTGAAAAAATTGAAGCTGCGACCCGCAAAAATACTTGGTACAATGAACTTACGGCAAACTTAACTTCTGATGATGCTTTACCCGGGGCAATTACTTTTATCGAGAAGGCTCAGGATGAAGGGATCAAAATCGGCTTAGGCTCTGCAAGTAAAAATGCGCTACCTGTTTTGAAGCAATTGGGTATTACCGGCCTCTTTGATGTCATAGTTGATGGCCATGCCCTTTCAAACAATAAACCTGATCCGGAAGTGTTTCTTAAAGGAGCTTCAGGATTAGATCTTCCTCCCTCCAGATGTGCTGTATTTGAAGATGCTGCAGTCGGCATTGAAGCTGCTCTGCGTGGTGGTATGACCGCAATAGGAATTGGTACAGAGGAGTCGTTGCCAAAAGCAGGCAGAGTATATACTTCGTTAGGACAGGTTGATATGGATACAGTTATAAAACTGATCCATCAGAATATGTCATGATCCACTATGAAATTCAAAATATCCAAATCTATTTAAGCGAAGGACTTATGTTACCTTCAATTATTCGACTTCAACAAAACTTAAATATTTCAGCTTTGTATCTTTTATTTTATTGAATTATGAAAATATAAATTGAATGGAATATATGCTTAAAAAAATAGAAGAATAAATGAGACAATATGTAGAGGCGCATCCTTGGAAGATTATTGAGACGGATTTTAGTCCGGATGACAATATGGTCACAGAATCGCTCTTAAGTATTGGTAATGGCAGAATGGGTCAAAGGGCAACTTTTGAAGAAACATACAGTGGAGCGACAATGCAGGGTTCATACCTGGCAGGAGTATATTATCCTGACAAGACCAGGGTGGGTTGGTGGAAGAATGGTTATCCTGAATATTTTGCGAAGGTTCTTAACTCAGTAAATTGGTTGGGTTTTCATATTCAACTGGATGAACACATATTGGACCTGTCGAAAATGAATCCTATAGAATACAGGGGTGAACTCGACATGGAAAAAGGCTTACTCTCCAGATCCTTTAAGATCCAACTGAATGAAGAAGTATTATTAAGTATTTACTCTGAACGTTTTTATTCCAAATCCCATCCTGATTCCGCCTTGTTAAGATACCGGTTGAAAGTGGAGGAGGGCAATACAGATTTCACTATTACATCCGGCCTGGAAACCAATGTTAGCAACCAGGACTCTAACTATGGTGATTCTTTTTGGGAGAATTTTCATTCAGAAGTAAATGAAATGACCGGCTTGGTTAAATGTACTACTAAAAAAACAAATTTTAAGTTAGCCGCTTCCTGTTGGCACAATGTCAGGGTCAATGGGCAACAAGTCCGGGGTGAAAACTCCAATCCAACGGAAAGCAATGTAGGGGCTTTATATTCTACCTATCTTTCTACAGGAGATGAAGTGATGGTCGAGAAATATGTTTCGATATGCACCTCTTTTTTCTATCCGGACCAGGATCTCAAAGAAAAGTCCCTTCAAAATCTCGGAGTTATCATTGACTTTGGGTATGATGACATGAGAGAACAGCAAATAGCCTGGTGGCGAAAAAGCTGGGATCAGGCTGACATCAACATTGAAGGGGATGTAAGTGCTCAGCAGGGGATCAGGTTCAATATATTTCAATTAAATCAAACCTACTCGGGCGAACATGAATTGTTGAACATCGGGCCCAAAGGATTTACCGGAGAGAAATACGGTGGGAGTACTTATTGGGATACAGAAGCTTATTGTTTGCCTTACTACATGGCTACATCCGGAAAGCAGACAGGAGAATATCTGCTAAAATACAGATACAACCACCTTGAGAAAGCAATAGAGAATGCCGCAAAACTTGGCTTTACCGATGGGGCTGCTTTATATCCGATGGTAACGATGAACGGGGAAGAATGCCATAATGAATGGGAGATCACCTTTGAAGAAATACATAGAAATGGAGCCATAGCTTATGCTATTTACGACTACTCGACTTATACAGGTGATGAATCTTATGCCTTAAAATACGGAGTCGAGGTTCTGATCGGCATTGCCCGCTTCTGGAAACAAAGGGTCAACTGGTCTGACGACAAGGGCCAATACGTTATGTTAGGTGTAACGGGTCCCAATGAATATGAAAACAATGTAAATAACAATTGGTACACGAGTTACCTGGCATGTTGGTCTATGGAATATTGTATAGAGATCCTGGAAAAATTGCAGCTAAGGGATCCCGAGCATTTTGCGGCAATTGTTTCTAAAACACTGTTTGATCAAAAGGAGATCACTGCATGGAAGCATATTATTGAAAACATGTATTATGGGTATGATGAAATCAGGGACATCTACCTCCAACAGGATGGATATCTTGACAAGGAACAAATGATGGTAAAAGACCTGGCACCTGAAAACCTGCCCCTTAATCATAAATGGAGTTGGGACAGGATACTGAGGTCTTGTTTTATTAAACAAGCTGATGTCCTCCAAGGGATTTATTTCTTCGAAGATCGTTTTGATACGGACACGATCAGGCGCAATTTTGAATTTTATGAACCGCGAACTGTTCATGAATCATCGTTATCACCATGTGTCCATTCGATCCTTGCTGCGAGAATCGGAGAATTTGACAAGGCATATGAAATGTACCTGAGGACAGCCAGGCTAGATCTGGACAATTACAATCATGACACCGAAGATGGATTGCATATTACCTCCATGGCGGGTACATGGTTGTCGATAGTGAAAGGATTTGGTGGTATGAAACTGAATGAGGACAAACTTACCTTTTATCCGATGCTTCCTAAACAATGGACATCCTATTCATTCAGGATCAATTTCCGGGAAAACATTCTTGAGGTCAGGGTCACTGCGGATGAAGTTTTGTTTAACAACATCTCCGGTCAGGATCTGAATATATGTGTTTATGGCGAAAATATGACAATAAATGCGGGTGCTTCTGTTCCATTTCATAAACATACGATCGTAGCTTGAAGAATAAAGGAAAACTAACCAATAAAATTTAAATATATGAAAGCACTATTTTCTATTTTTTTGATCCTCACCGTTCCATTTTTACTGATATCTCAAAAAAATACAAAGCCAATGGATTACAAAGCCAAACCTGTACCCGATTGGTCAATCAATGCTATGATCTATGAAGTAAATATCAGGCAATATACTCCCGAAGGCACATTCAATGCATTTGCCAAACACTTGCCGCGGCTGAAAGAAATGGGCGTTGACATTTTATGGTTGATGCCAGTCTTTCCGATCGGTGAACTGAACAGAAAAGGTGGTCTCGGAAGTTATTATTCTATCAGGGATTTCAAATCAGTCAATCCTAAGTTTGGTACAATGTCTGAATTCGATGCTATGGTCTACAAGGCACATCAGATGGGCATGCACGTCATCCTGGATTGGGTAGCCAATCATACTTCATTCGACCATACATGGACCAAAGATCATCTGGAATGGTACAACAGGGATGGAGCCGGCAATATTCAGGTGCCTGCAGATAACGATGGCAAATTAACAGACTGGACGGATGTAGCTGACCTGGACTACGGGAATAAAGACATGCGTCAAGAAATGATTGAGGCCATGTTATACTGGGTGAAAGACCATAACGTGGATGGTTTCAGGTGTGATGTTGCAGGATATGTTCCTCTGGAATTCTGGCATGAAGCCAGATATCAACTGGATAAAGCAGGACAGTATTTTATGCTGGCTGAAGATGAAAGTCCCGGTTTTCACAATAATGCCTTTCATATGTCCTATAGTTGGGCTTTGCATCATAAAATGATCGATGTCGCTAAAGACAAGACTCCTGCTTCTTCTATCACAAAATTAGTTCTGGAAGACAGGAAAAAATTTCCCAAAGATGCTTACAGAATGTTGTTTATCGATAATCATGATGAAAATAGCTGGAAGGGTACCATTCGTTCAAGGTTTGGAAAAGGTTTTATGACCTTTGCAGTATTAACGTATACATTGCCGGGGATGCCTCTGATGTATTCGGGACAGGAGTCGACCTTAAATAAGTCATTGCGATTTTTTGAAAAAGACACGATCGATTTCAAAAATTTTCCACTGCAACAATTTTATACTAAACTGAATATGCTGAAACACGACCAAAGTGTTTTGTCCAATGGGGAAGCCGGAGGAAGTTTTAAAGTTCTGGCTAATTCCAGTCCTCAGGATGTGGTAAGTTTTGTGCGCAAGAAGGGGGAAAATGAGGTCATCGTAGCTACCAATCTTTCCAATAAAGGACATAAGATCAGATTCTCCGGAACTAATCTTTTCACGGGAGGCACTTATATTGATTATTTTACGGGTAAGAAACTGATTTTTCACACCTCCAGCCAACTAGATCTGGGCCCATGGGATTACAAGATTTATATAAAAGAAAATTAGATCACAGAATAAAATATTAAGCATGTCCGTCAATAAACCAAAACTTTCTACTTTCCAGATCTTCAATATGAGTTTTGGATTTCTGGGTATTCAATTTGGTTTCGCACTTCAGAATGCCAATGTAAGCCGGATCTTTGAATCATTGGGTGCTAAAGAAAGTGAGATAGCCGGTTTGTGGTTGGCAGCTCCTATCACTGGCCTCTTGATCCAGCCTATAGTTGGTTATATGAGTGACCGGACATGGCATACTACTTTTGGTAGAAGGAGGCCTTATTTTTTAATTGGGGCCATATTTGCATCCATAGCCTTGGTATTGATGCCTAATAGCTCAACCCTGTGGATGGCAGCAGGACTGTTGTGGATCCTCGATGCCTCGATCAATATTTCGATGGAGCCTTTCAGGGCCTTTGTGGGGGATAAATTAAGGCCTGATCAGAGGACCATGGGTTTTGCCATGCAGAGTTTATTCATAGGCCTCGGAGCAGTGATAGCATCTGCCTTGCCTTGGATGCTGGTAAATTGGTTTAATCTGGATATGACAGATGATACAGGAAGTGTTCCTTACAATGTAAAACTGTCTTTTTACCTGGGAGCTGCAGCATTTTTAATCGCAGTATTATGGACAGTTCTTTCCACTAAAGAATATCCTTTGACAGCAGAGGAAGCTCATGAAAAATTAGAGAAAGTACCCAAAGTGCTCAAGTATGGACCGGCATTATATCAAAAAAGAGGCCTGATCTTATTGACCATAGGAGTGGTCTCGGCCTTCATATTCTATACACTTATGATGCGGCCGGATTCGCCGTTTCACAAAGAATTATATGTCTTGTCCTTTATATTCTGCTTATTTGGTCTTGCCTATTTTGGTGCTTCAAGGTTTATGTTCCTTAAGAGATATGACAATTCTTTTGTCCAGATCGTCAGGGATTTTCAAAATATGCCCAAGACCATGCTTCAACTGGCTTCTGTTCAGTTTTTTACCTGGTTTGCATTGTTTTCAATGTGGATATACATGACGCCGGCAGTTACTTCCCACATCTATCATGCTGCTCCTAATACGAAGGAATTTGATGAAGGTGGTGATTGGGTTGGAATTTGCTTTGCAGTATACAATGGAGTTGCATTCCTATTCGCTTTATTATTACCGGTATTGGCCAATAAGTTCAGTAGAAAGATAACTCATCTTATCTGTTTGTTCCTCGGTGGAATAGGTTTGATATCCATCTTGTTTATAACAGACAAAAATATGCTTATCATATCTATGGTCGGTGTCGGAATAGCCTGGACAAGTATTTTATCTATTCCATATGCTATGCTTACCGGCAGCCTTCCTTCGAATAAATTAGGCTATTACATGGGTATTTTCAACTTCTTTATTGTAATACCACAGATTGTGGCTGCCAGCATCCTTGGATTATTGGTCAACACGGTGTTCGGAGATCATAGTGTCTATGCCTTGGTCTTGGGAGGTGTTTGTCTTATGATCGCCGGTCTCTTGACTTTGAGAGTTAAGGATGAAGATAGTATTCAGCTGCCTTTGAAGGATTTTTAATGTTTCAGAAGACAAGAAATTATTTAGAAACAAAACTGCTATCTTTGCTATCTTTCTTTAAACCTAAAGTAAACAATCGATATGGTATTTCTTGAATTTGAAAAGCCGATCTCGGACCTATACGACCAGCTCCAAAAGCTTAAAACCATGGATAACCAAGGCGATATCAACATGGTAGAAATGGTGGCCACGCTGGAAAAGAAAATAGAAACGGAAAGAGAGATACTATATAAAAATCTGACTTCCTGGCAACGGGTTCAACTCTCAAGACACCCTGAAAGACCCTACACGCTTGATTATATTGAAAGAATATTTACTGACTTTATAGAGTTACATGGCGACCGTAATGTTCATGATGATAAGGCCATCGTAGGTGGAATGGGCAAACTGGATGGAAAGCCTGTCATGATCATAGGCCATCAAAAGGGTCACAATACCAAGGCCAGACAATTGAGAAATTTTGGGATGGCCAATCCTGAAGGATATCGTAAGGCATTGCGGTTGATGAAACTTGCTGAAAAATTTGGAATGCCCGTCTTATGTTTGATCGATACTCCGGGAGCTTATCCCGGTTTGGAAGCTGAAGATCGTGGACAGGCAGAGGCCATCGCAAGAAATCTTTTTGAAATGGCCAAGTTGAAGACTAATATTTTATGTTATATCATCGGAGAAGGTGCATCAGGAGGTGCCCTTGGAATAGGTGTAGGCGACCGGGTCTATATGCTTGAGAATACATGGTACACTGTGATATCTCCTGAAAATTGTTCAACCATTTTGTGGCATAGCTGGGATTATAAGATCAAAGCAGCGGATGAATTAAAACTTACTCCGGAACACATGTTCGACTTCAAACTTGTCGATGGCATCGTAATGGAACCCATGGGTGGAGCTCACTCAGATCATGATGAAATGGCAGAGATCCTTAAAAAACATATTCAGACCAACTTGAAAGAACTTGCCAAAGAGGGTCATAAGAATATGGTCAAACGGCGCATCGCAAAATACAGGAATATGGGCAAATTTAAAGTCAAAGATGCCTGATCCTTTCATCCGATTATTCCTTTCACTTTGAGTATCAAATCATATCTGAGTAATTTCCTGCTGGATCGAAAGATCAATCCATCTGATAGTACTTCACAAAAGAATTATATTTTCGAAAACAAACATGACGAACTTCTGATCATTTTACCTGCTGACCCTTACATCAACGAGCATAAAAGTAAACTGGATCAAATTAGTAAAACATACTTCCGGCACATTGATTTTCTTACAGTTTCTGAAGTCGCTTCTTCATCCCCGGATGTAAAAAGTGATCTGTCAGTAAAAGACCTGAATTTTAAAGGCAGATTCATAAAGAACGACTTTAGTCTTCCCTGCAAAAGCAATTACGATATCGTGGTCAATCTC
>JAYUWT010000235.1:0-4702 GCA_043753405.1 Saprospiraceae bacterium
GCCATAATCATCCTTCAGCGCTTGAGCCTTACCAGGGCGCAGCCACAGGTGTTGGTGGTATCCACAGAGACATCTTTACTATGGGAGCCAGGCCTATCGCTGCATTGAACTCACTAAGATTTGGTGATCTTTCACTTGCTCATACGAGAAGGCTTGTGAAAGGTGTAGTGCATGGCATCGGAGACTATGGCAATTGTCTGGGTGTTCCCACTATTGGTGGTGAGACTTATTTTCATCCATGTTACAATCAGAACATCCTTGTCAATGCTATGAGTATTGGTGTTATGAAAGCTGGCAATACTGTATCGGCAATTGCTAAAGGTGCTGGTAACAGGGTATTTATAGTAGGTGCAGCTACAGGGAAAGACGGTATTCATGGTGCGACATTTGCCTCAGCGGATCTAACGGAGGACAGTGCGGAGGACCTTCCGTCTGTTCAGGTAGGAGACCCATTTCAGGAAAAACTTTTACTGGAGGCATCACTTGAAGCCATCGCTACAGGTGCAATGGTAGGTATGCAGGACATGGGAGCTGCCGGTATCATTTGTTCCACATCGGAAATGAGTGCAAAAGGAGAAGCGGGTATGCGTATCGACTTGAGTAAGGTGCCAAGACGCCAACAAAACATGGCTCCATGGGAATTATTACTTTCAGAAAGCCAGGAACGTATGTTGATCGTCTGCAAACAAGGACGGGAAGCTGCTTTGCAGACAGTATTTGATAAATGGGACCTGCCATGCGATGATATCGGTGAGGTTACCGACACAGGAATGCTTGAGTTTTTTATGAACGGTGAACTGGTGGCTGAAGTAAACGCTTATAGTCTTGTGTTAGGTGGTGGAGCACCGGTTTATGATCGTCCTTTCAAAAAACCTGCTTATTTAGAAAAAAATGCAGCATTCAATATTAATGATGTAGTAGAGCCAACTGATCTGGTAGTAGTTGCAAAAAAAATGAGTGCTTTGCCCAATCTTGTTTCCAAACAATGGATCAGTGAGCAGTACGATTCTATGGTCCGAACCAATACCATGGCTGTAGGCCGTCCTTCAGATGCAAGTGTGATCAGGGTCAAAGGCACTAATAAAGCACTTGCTGCTACTATAGACTGCAATTCTACTTATGTATACAGCGATCCTTATATTGGAGCTAAAATAGCGGTCATGGAAGCTGCACGCAATATAGTTTGTACAGGTGGAAAGCCATTGGCCATCACCAATTGCCTGAACTTTGGTAACCCTTACAATGAGGAAGTATATTATCAATTTGTGGAAGTGATCAGAGGTATGGGCGAAGCTTGTAGATTGCTGGACACTCCTGTAACGGGGGGAAATGTTAGTTTTTACAACCAATCAGTGGTCGGTAATACAACAGAGCCCGTCTATCCTACACCCTCTATTGGAATGGTAGGTATTATTGAGGATATATCACATTTTACATCACTTGATTTTAAATCCGAAGGTGACATTATTTATCTTTTGGGAGAACACAAAGAGGACATAAATTCATCAGAATACTTAAGAGAGATACAGGGTATACATGCTTCACCACCGCCATTTTTTGATGAGAATCGAGAGGTTACGTTGCAGGAAACTGTGATGGAAATAATAGAAAAAGGTATTGTAATGTCTGCCCACGATGTTTCTGATGGAGGGTTATTTCAGGCTTTACTGGAGAGTGTCTTGACCAATGATCTGGGATTCGAAATTACGTTGCCATTTGACATTAGGATGGATGCTTTATTATTTGGTGAAGCACAGTCAAGAATAATCCTGACTGTCAGGAATGACAAAGAGTCCCAACTGAGCATAATATGTGCTGCTCATGGATTACCTTACGAAAAACTAGGAAAAGTAACAAAAGGTAAAATGTTAATCAACAATATTGATTTTGGGACGTTGTCAAAATACAAAAAGACTTTCAATTCACGTTTGAAAGAACTAATCGAGCAATAAACTAACTATTAAAATTCAATTTTATTAAAATGCGTAAAAATATATTATTCTATTTACTGGCTTTTTCCATGACTCTTATCGTGGGTTGTGGTGCCATTAGTGCATCCAAAGGATTTACCCTGAATGGTGAGATCAAGGACGCAGCTAATTTGGAAGCAAGTCTTGACAGACTTGGTATGCAAAATAATGCAATTCCTGTCGGTAAAGCTAATATCGATGCCAATGGTAAATTTACCCTTAAGACCGAGAAGGAATTAGCTGCCGGCGTTTATAAATTAACCATAGGTTCTAAAATTGCTCCTATTATAGTTAATGGCAAAGAAAAAGAGGTTACTATTAAAGGCAGCCTTGCATCGTTTGACGATATGAGCTTTGACATAAAAGGTGCTAAAGGCACTGAAGAATTTGCGGCTGCTGTTAAAGGTTTAATGAATAAAACACTGGATAGTGCAGGTGTAAAAAAGGCTGTAGAAGAATCTACAAATCCTTATGCTGCTATGCAAATCGCTATGATCACTTTACGAAAACCAACGGATGTTGCGATACATAATGCTGTCCTTGAGAAATTAAAGGCTTTTGATCCAACTTCAGACTATATATCAGGGTATCAGGCGATGATATCTCAACTTTCCGCACCACAGCAACAACAACCGGCTGAAAGCATTTCTGTAGGTCAGATAGCACCGGAAATTTCTTTAGCCAATCCTGAAGGCAAGGTCATTCCTTTATCTTCATTAAAAGGAAAGATCGTACTTTTGGATTTCTGGGCAAGTTGGTGTGGTCCATGCCGGCAGGCTAATCCTCATGTAGTGGAAGTATATAATAAATATAAAGAAAAAGGTTTTACTGTGTATAGTGTTTCTTTAGATGGTATTGATGATAGAAATAAGGCAAGTATGACTCCTGAACAATACCAAAGCCAACTTGATGCATCTAAAACTAAATGGCTTCAAGCCATTGCAAAAGACAACCTTACTTGGACTAATCATGTGAGTGATTTAAAGAAATGGGGAAGTTCAGCAGCAAGGGATTATGGTGTTAATTCTATTCCCAAAACATTTTTAGTTGGACGAGATGGTAAGATCGTTGCTGTCAATCCAAGAAATAATCTTGAAGAAGAGCTACTTAAAGTTTTATAAGATAATTCTTATTTTGCTTTTAAAAGTATTCAGGGAAGGACATTCTTTGAATACTTTTTTTTTGCGAGTTACTAAAAAGAAAAATTAACCTGGTCAAAACTAATTGAAGGTTGAAATGTGGGAATTGCAAAGGATGTTCACTTATGATGTGTAGCAAGTTTTTTGCGGACCTTACTCAAAAACTCTGGTGAAATACCGAGGAAAGAAGCTATATAATGCTGAGGCACCCTGTTGATCAAAGTGGGATATCTTTCCATAAAATCAAGATATTTTTCTGTCGCAGATTTTGAAATAGTTGCGATGAGTCTGTCTTGCAATTTAGCTATATAGTTTTGTAGCATTAAACGAAATATCTTTTCAAATTTCGGCATTCGGGTAAGAAATTTTTCCTTCTCATCCATTGTTAATTCCAGAATTGAGGTAGGTTCAATAGTTTCTATATAAACTTTACTTGGCAGCTGGCCATCATAACTCTCATAATCTGTGATCCATCCATCTTCTATAGTGAAAGCGATAGTGGCCTCAACACCATGAGTATCTACAAAATATTTCCTCACACAACCACTTATAATAAATGATTCAAAATTGCAGACCTCTACTGGTTTTAATAAAAAATGATGGCGTGGTAATTTTTTTAAAACAAGATGAGAACTAAATATAGCTAATTCCTCTTCAGTATAATGTACGGTTTTTTCAATATTATCGAATATCAGCTTAAACATTTGATTCGTATTTTTCTATTAAGCCAGCTATTTTTACTTTAATAAAACTTTCCCATTCACCCTTTAATATGCTAAAAATTGCACTATCTCTTCGTGTTCCGTTTGCTGAAATATAGTTCTTCCTTAGTATCCCATCTTGAATACAGCCAATTTTCTGCATAGCAGCAATGCTTCGGCCATTCCTGGTATCAGCCATTAATTGAACCCGCTCAAATTTTAAAACTTCAAACACAAATTGTAATAGTAGTAATTTGCAATTTACATTAATATCTGTTCCTTGAAATTCCTTGCCATACCAAGTGTATCCAATTTGTGTAGTTAAATTTTTGAAGTCTAAATCATAGAGTCTTGTGCATCCGACTACAACATTATTTTGTTTGTCAATTACGACAAATGGATACTGTGTCTTATCAGATTTGGCTTTTAGCGCTAAATCTATGTAATTTTTTAAACCTTCTTTACCAATCGCTTGAATCAAAGAATAATTCCATATTTCCGGCTCATTTATAGCATACGGCAACAACAATTTCTCATCAGAATTGTGTAACGACCTGAGAATAACACGCTCATTCTCTAAGTGAAAATTATTTTCCTCAAAAATATTCATTTTCAAATATTTTGATGAATTCGTTCTTATCTTTCTGTTAAAAATTGAAAAAGTAAGTGCGATAAATAAAGTGCAAGAATCATATTGCTTTACAATATTATAATAAAATTTTGACTTATTTAGATCGAATAATATTAAAAAACTATTAATATTAAAAAAGAGGTGGTAGAATTAAAGAGTTAATAATATTAAAGAGAATTTATGTGTTTTTTTTTAGTTAAAGTTTACATTTGATATGAACTTTAAATTAATATTTTCGTTGATTTTTTATGTCCTTTCGTA
>JAYUWT010000236.1:0-12817 GCA_043753405.1 Saprospiraceae bacterium
AAAGGAAGCAATACAAGCCCTGTAGTCAATGGAAACCTCAGAGTCAATGAGAAAAGCAATGTTTCATTTGTAGTACCTCAGAAAGATCCAAGAATAGTAGAAAGAGAAGGTGTTATAGAATTTGTGGATATGGATGCCCCATATTTGAATGAAATACTGACCGGAGAGAAAGTGGCAATAGAAAATGCAGGCATCAGGGGTTTGGACGTGGCCATGAACATCATCGTGGACAAAGAGTCTGTATTTAATATTATCATCGATGAAGGAAATGGAGATTTCCTAAGGATCCGCGGTGAAGGAGAGCTGACGGGTGGGATCGATCCAAGCGGAAAAGTTACTCTGGCCGGAATATATGAAATAGAAGAGGGTAAATACAATATTACTTTTAATTTCCTGAAAAGGGAATTTCTGATCCAGAAAGGCAGCAAAATAACCTGGACAGGAGCCCCTACTGAAGCAGATGTAGACGTAACTGCCATATATTTAGCCAATGTACCACCTTTGGATCTGATCACAAACCAACTTTCTACTTCCTCTCAAACCATTAGGAATACCTACAAGCAAAGGTTGCCTTTTGAGATCAACCTGATCATGAAAGGACAGTTACTTACTCCTTTGATCACGTTCGACATCATCCTTCCTAATAAAAACTATGGCGTATCCAATGACATCATATCTACTGTGAATACGCGTCTTACCCAGTTGCGCCAGGAACCGGCTGAGCTAAATAAACAGGTATTTGCTGTGTTATTATTAAACCATTTTGTTGGTGACAATCCATTCGCTACTGAGTCCGGAGGCTTTGACGGCGAAAGATTCGCAAGACAAAGTGTTAGTAAGATTCTTACTGAGCAGCTCAACAGCCTCGCAGCAGATATGATCGCCGGCGTAGACCTCAACTTCGATATCAACAGTACAGAGGATTATTCAACGGGCGAATTGCAAAACAGAACAGATCTCACTGTCGGATTATCCAAGAGATTGTTCAATGAAAGATTGAAGGTCAATGTAGGAAGTAACTTTGAGTTGGAAGGTTCTCAGAACACCAAACAGAAGACCACCAATATTGCCGGAGACATCTCTGCAGAATATCAGTTGACCCCGGATGGTAGATATCTTGTGCGTGCTTACAGAAAAGATGAATATGTAGTGGTCCTTGGACAGGTGGTAGAAACAGGCGTAGGATTTATACTTACTGTCGAATTTGATAAAGTAAAAGACATCTTTGCAAAAAAAACTGAAGAATTCAAAATTCAGGAAAAAGAAAGGAAAAAACGATTAAAGGAAAAAGAAAGTCACGATAAGCACAAACATGACGCGGATATAAAGGACCATAAGCCTGTGATATGAGATTAAGTGCCTTATTTCAATTTTGTTATACTTCCAAAACAACTTTTTTGTTAATATATGGATGTGCAACATGCTGTTTGGTTATACTATTTTCGGGTTGCAGTGCAACATCCAAACTGCCCCCCAAAGAACGATTATACACAGGCGCATCTGTAATCATTGAAGAAAAAGGCCATCCCGTTCCGCAAAAGAAAGCACTCAAGAAAGAACTCGAAACTCTTACCACACCAAAACCCAATGCTTCCATCCTAGGTATCCGTTACAAACTCATGTTTTACAACATGATCGACACGGTAACAAAGCCCAAAGGCATCAAAAACTTTATTAAAAATAAAATGGGTGAGCCTCCAGTATTATTCAGCCAGGTAAGCCTAACAGCAAATAAGGAAATTCTCATCAATCGAATGGAGAACAGGGGTTATTTCAATGCCAAATGCTCTGTGGACACTATATCCAAAAAGAAAAAGGTCAGTATAAAATATATTGCAGAGCCGGGTCCTCAATATATGATACGGAATGTTGAATTTAAAGTAGATTCCTCAGTGCTGGGTAACGCGATCAAAGGTACTCAGATCAATACACTGCTCAAAACAGGAGAGCCTTTCGACCTCGATGTGATCAAAGCAGAAAGGAACAGAATAGACTTTACGCTCAAAGAAAATGGCTTTTATTACTTCAGGCCCGATGACCTCATCGTCAAAGTAGATAGCACCGTAGAAAAATATAAAGTAGACCTCTACCTCATGGAGAAAAAAGGTATTAATCCGAAAGCCGGTAAGGTCTACAGGATTAATAACATACATATCTATTCCAATTATTCCCTTGCCAACGATTCTTTATATGAACTACCGGGAGAGTCGTACAAGGATTATTATATTGTGGATCCTGACCATAGGTTTAACCCACAGGTTTTTGACCGTGCCATGTTTTTTAATAAGGGCGACTTGTACAACCGGACAGACCACAATTTATCCATAGGACGTCTTGTGAATCTTGGAGTTTTCAGGTTTGTTAAAAACCGTTTTATCGAGGCAGATAACAACCCGGCATTGCTTAATGTGCATTATTACCTGACACCAATGGCAAGACGAAGTATTTATATGGAGGTCAGGGCCAAGAGAAATGATGCTGATTTTACGGGGTCAGATATTACACTCAACTGGCGCAACAGAAATACATTGAAGGGTGCAGAACTATTATTGGTTTCACTTTATGGGGGATTTGAAGTACAGGCAGGTGGCAGTGACGGCCTAAATAACAGAAATTATTATAAAGCAGGGACAGAGATCACACTTAGCCTGCCACGTTTTATTGCTCCATTCAAATGGGAAAGTACCAGTGCATTTCTCCCCAGGACTAAGTTTTCAACAGGATATGACTACCTGTTTAGAACGAACTCTTATGTCCTTAATTCCATAAGGGCATCAGCAGGATATTACTGGAAAGAGTCCATCCGTAAAGAGCATGAGCTGAAGGTTCTTGATATGAATTATGTGCAACCTATAAATGTCACTAATTTGTATGATAGCCTTGCTGCACTGGATCCTACATTAAACAAGGCTATAGAAAAACAATTTACACTTGGCTCTATCTACAAGTTTAAATACACCACCACCATGCTTGGCCAACGGTTTTATACTATGTATTTCCAGGGTGGGGCGGATATTTCAGGAAATATCCCGGGCTTATTAAGTGGTGCCAATGTAAAAGAAGGAAAAGAGATAAAATTATTCGGCGGAGCTTATTCACAATATATCAAGGTAGATGGCGACTACAGAGCTTACATCAGATTTAGTGAGGGACTAAAATTGGCAAACAGGATCTCTGCTGGATATGGTTTTGCTTATGGTAACTCAGTGAATCTTCCTTTTGTAAAACAGTTTATAATAGGAGGATCCAATAGTATAAGGGCATTTCAGGCCAGATCCATAGGTCCGGGGACATATTATGCACCGCTTGATCCACGTACCGCTTCAAACTTTACTGCTGACCAGGGCGGAGATATCAAACTGGAACTAAATACCGAATTAAGGGCAAAGCTTTATAAGATCGTGTATGGTGCAGTGTTTGTAGATGCAGGTAATATTTGGTTGTTAAATCAAAGTATAGATCCTGAACAGGATAAGCCCGGTGCATTGTTTACTAAAGATTTTCTAAATCAACTGGCAGTGGGTACCGGAATTGGACTTCGTTTCGACCTAAATTTTCTGGTCCTGCGAACTGATCTTGCCTTTCCATTGCGCAAACCCTGGTATCCTGAAGGCAGCAGATGGGTTTTGAATGAATTTGCGTTAGGTAATGCAACCTGGCGACGGGAAAATTTGAATTTCTTAATTGCTGTTGGATACCCTTTTTAATTATCATTTATCATTTATCATTTATAAAATAAACTTTTGAAAAAGCTCATAATCATAATTGTCGTTTTGTTGGCAGTGGCAGCAGGTATCGTTTATTTTGTCACATACAGTGTCAATACACTAAGAAGTGACGATATCAAAATTTACCTAAATAAGATCATCGTAGATGGAAGTGATAGTTTGTATTCATTGAATATCAAGGATTACGAAGTGAACAGTTCTCTGGATGGTGCAAAGATCAGCGGTGTTACAGTGATGATCAATCAGCCTGTATTTGAAAAAATGAGGGCAAATAATACACTTCCGGAAATAATTTTCGAAGGCGAATTTCAGGACCTATATCTAGATGGAGTGGAGTTATTAAGCCTGGTGCAAAAAAACAAAGACATCGTCATTAATAATGTCCGGTTGGAGGGGGCCAATATAAAGATCTACCAATACAAAAAGGTAAAAAAAGATACATCCCAGGAGCCCATTATACGCAACCTGTTTGACAGGATCAAAAAAGATATCAACTCCATCAATATCAAGTATATAGACATTAGAGGCGGAAAAATGTCCTTTGATCCTGCCGGAAAGATGGATAAGATCCAGCCTTTCTGGAAATTTGAAGACGTCAGTTTATCTTTCAAGGATTTTTTAGTGGATTCTACTTCAGCCGCAGATATCACAAGGATGCTGTATGCTAAGAAATTCACTGCAATGGTCAAAAACTTCAAAGGTGAGATGGGTAATAACATGTACCGATTTTCCATGAGTGAGTGTGATTATGATTACAACAAACAATATCTGGAGATCTCCGACCTGACCCTTACACCGATTGTTTCTCATGCACAATTCTTCAGGAGCAAAAGACGCGCTGCCAGTGAAGTCACTATTAAGGTCCCGAGGCTGAGAGTCGAAGGTTTCCAGTCACTGGAACTGATCCGTGACAATATCGTAAAGGCAAAAACTGTGACCATCAATAAAGGAGACATTTCGATCTATAAAGATAAATCTTTCGGTGATCCACCCGATAGTAAAAATGGTCAATATCCCAATCAGGTCTTGTACAATCTTCCTATTGCCATTGATATCAGGCAGCTCATCATTAAAAAGACCAGTCTGAAATATACCGAAAAAGGATACAATTCTAAAAAAGAAGGTATCCTCACCTTTGACAACATAAGCGGTATCATGACCAATGTAACTAATGTAAGGGAACTCGTCAGGAAGAATGCATGGAGTGAACTCAAAGCAAAAGCAACTTTTCAGGGCAGAAGTCCTATGACGGCACGTTTAGCATTTGATCTGAGGGATGACAAAGGAAGATATGAAGCGGATGCAACATTAAAAAGCCTTAAAGCAGAACAGATCAATCCTGTTATAAAAAACCTGGGAATGTCTGAAGCCGAAAGTTTTAATCTGAAGTCTCTTAATTACAGGTCCAAGGGGGATTACAACTCTGCCACCGGTTCAATGGAAATGATCTACAATGACCTCAATATAAACATCTACCAGAAAGATGCAGAAACAAAAAAAGTCGAAGAGAAAAAACTCATCTCCTTCCTGGCCAATCTGATCAAAGTCCGTCCTGACAATGTCAAAGATAAGGATGAGGTAAAAGCGGTGAACGTATACACCGAACGGCCTTATTTCAGAGGCTTTTTTGCTCTTGTTTGGTTCAATATATTTGATAGTGCGATAGCTATCACTATGAAAGGTAAGGTACCTGATATCCTTAAGAGAGGAAGAACCCTGGAAGGCATACCCGGGGGAGGGGTGAAGAGTGCGACAGTAGAAGAAAAGAAAGCTGATGAGGAGAAGGATGTCAATAAGAAAAAGGAAGAAAAGAAAGAAAGGAGGGAGAAGAAAAGAGAAGAAAAGAAAGAGAAAAAGGAAGAGGCAATTAATAAGGAGAAAGCGGAGGAAGTGAAGAAAGTTGAGTAGGTAATTTTTGGGGGAATGTTTTTTATGCGAAATGCTTTGCATATAAAGGGAATGTTTTTTCTACCGGAACATTAATTAATGTAATCATTATGTTTCGAATAGATCTTTTCCCATTACCCCCATCACTTCCCATCCATTCTTCATTGGATAGCTTACCTCCCCCGGAATTATAACTAACTTTTTGCCCGCACTCAAATCATTGGCTGCTTCGGTATTACCACGTGTGAGTTGTGGTGCAGTACTGAGTTTGATTTCAATAATGGTGTTGATATTATTGCCTTTAGTGAGTAGGAGGTCGACCTCTGCACCTTTGGCCGTGCGGTAGAAAAATGGCTCTACGTCATTTGGCAAGGTGCTGATGATCTGCTGAATGACAAATCCTTCCCAACTATTGCCTGCCTGTGGATGTCCCAGAAGTTCATTGAGGCTATTTACCCCCAATAGATGATGTAACATGCCCGAATCCCGGATGTACACTTTCGGACTTTTTACCAGGCGTTTTCCGGAATTTTTATGCCATGGTTTCAAGGTCCTGATCAACATCGCTTCTTCAAGATAATATAAAGCATTGGCAACAGTTGGGCTGCTAACCCCAAGGGAACGGGAAAGAGAAGACATATTTAATAGCTGTCCATGGAGATGTGCAAGCATACTTAATAACCTTTCTACCTGCAGTGCCGGCATGGACAATCCAAGGACAGAAAGATCACGTGTTGTATAACTCCTCATGAAATTTGTATACCATTCCATAGCATCTTTATCGTTCTTCTCCAGAAATGGTTCAGGGAAACCTCCTCTGAACCATAATTTTTCGTGATTTTTTGCTTTAATTTCCTGAACCGTAAGTGGAAAAATCTCCCGGTATCTGACTCTTCCTGCCAATGATTCTGAACTATGTTGTAACAATGGAGGAGATGCTGAGCCAAGTAAAATAAATCTACCTTGCCTGCGATCCTGATCTATCAGGGCTCTAAGCAGTGGAAACAATTCAGGAATGTATTGTACTTCATCCAGAATAACTGTTTTTTGATTTATTCTGGTCAAATATAATTCAGCATCGCTAAGTTTAGCCCTATCTGATGGTAATTCAAGATCAAGATATTCATATTTGTTGGGATCCAGTGATGCTATCTGTCTGACAAGAGTAGTTTTTCCAACCTGTCTGGGACCAAAAAGTATAACAGCAGGAGCTTTGGACATGTCTTCCAGGATTAAATCCAGCACTTTTCTTTTTAACATTGTATCGATTAAAGGTGCAAATTTAAGAAATTATTTTAAATATGCACCTTTAATATTAAACTTTATGCTCAACCTTAAGTCACTGTTATATCTGCCCCATCCAGCAAATAAAACCAAAAAATAATGGCCGGGCGCAGGTACTCGAAGATGAAAAGTTTTATATAGAGGTGTAACTGAGGTCTGATTTCCTTTTTTTCCCTATCTTTCCACTGTTAATCCAAGTTTTTCCCTTCATGGTAGATTATAACAATCCAGATCTGTTGGTCACCCCGAAGAAGGTCCGCTCAGGTAAGATCGAATGGCGCAGCCCTTCCAACATCGCCCTCATAAAATATTGGGGGAAATATGGCCAGCAACTGCCGTGCAATCCATCCATCAGCTTTACACTCGATGCGGCTTATACAGAGACCTCTCTGGAATACGGGCCCAAGATGTCAGATACTCCAGGGATCTCTGTCGATTTCCTGTTTCATAATAAACACAACAAATCCTTCGCCGATAAAATTGAAAGATACCTGACCTCTTTACTTCCCATCTATCCCTTCCTGACACAGATAGATCTGACCATTTTTTCTTCAAACAGTTTTCCGCATTCTGCAGGCATAGCTTCTTCTGCGGCAGCTATGAGCGCACTGGCCTTGTGCCTTTGTAGCCTGGAAGATGAATTGTTCGGTACACTTTCCGATGATGTTCAGTTTGAGCAAAAAGCTTCCTTTCTGGCCCGTCTGGGCTCAGGAAGTGCCTGCCGGTCTATTTATTCGAAAGCAGCATTATGGGGGGAAACACCGGAATCATCCGCCTCATCCGATCTATATGCCATCGGTTGGGCCAAGCATTTACATCCTATTTTTTCTACTTTTCACGACGACATCCTCATCATTGATAAAGCTGAAAAAGGAGTCTCTTCCACTGCAGGCCATAAACTCATGGAAGAAAATCCTTATAGTGAGACCAGATATCTGACGGTCCAGATGAGAATGAAACAAATGATCCTGGCATTAAAATCAGGAGACATTGAATTGTTTGGGGAGATCCTTGAAAAGGAAGCATTCAGCCTCCATGGGCTTATGATGTTGTCTAATCCACCATATCTGCTATTGAAACCGGGCACGATCTCTGTGATCGAAAAAGTGCAGGACTTCAGAAAATTCAAAAAGATACCCATTTATTTTACACTTGATGCCGGACCCAATGTGCATATTCTTTATCCTGATGTCCACAAGGATGCGGTCCAGAGCTTCATTAAAAATGAATTATTGCGTTACTGTATTGATGGTTCCTTTATTGCCGACAAGGTGGGAACAGGGCCTAAACAAATATAAAACAACCATACTGTGATCATAGACATTCTCTTAGTTCTCTTTCTTACCCTGGGTTTTTATGCCGGTTATACAAATGGAGTTTTGGGCGTTTCTCTTAAAATCCTGCTCTTCATAGGATGCATATTACTTGCCTTAAAGTTATTTCCCATTGTTTTTCTATTTATGGAAAATACTTTTACTGACCTTACCCTGATCTATTTTGTGATCGGCTTCCTGCTCGTGTTGACCATTGTTTTTTTCACCTATAGATTTTTATCAAGGAAAATAGGATCCTGGGTAACTTCCACCTCTATGCGTATGGTCAATAAAATCTTTGGAGGATTGGTACTATCAATATTTGTTTTATTGCTGTGTAGTTTTGTCAGTGGAAGATTAGTAAAACTAAAGGTGCTCAAAAAAGAAACTCTTGACTCTTCGCTGCTTTATCCACTAATTGAATGGGTAGATCACGGCTTCAGCGCTCTTGCCACAAATGTCAAAAGTTCAATTGACAGGACCTTTGAACAAAATGTCAAGACGATCAATGATATAGACTCCAGGCAGAAAGTGGATTCCGCGATGAAAGATACTATCAGGGTGCAGGATTGAATTAATCTGGTGTCTGATTTATTTCTTAATAGCCGGTTTCAATTGAAAATCTCAGAATTTCCCTTAGCGCAACCTGATATGCTCTGCACGGATCTCCTCTCCGAAAAAGTTTTTACCATTGATCTCAAAATCTACCGGATCATCGGTAGTATAAAATGTTGTATTTCCCGACTTAGTGATCATTTCATCAATCCTGGTATGTCTTGAAAGGTAATCGACCAGGCTTGCAGCTACTATTTCTCCCTGAGATAAGATGCGCACATGCTGTGGAATGTATTGACGTATTTTATCCATGATCAATGGATAATGCGTGCACGCCAGCAAAATAGTATCTATATCGCCTGATTGTTCGAAAAGGTCTCTGAGATCCTCTTTAATAAAAACATCCATCTCCGAACCTACATAGTTTCCATTCTCTATAAATGGAACCCACATGGGACATGCTTGTTGAATTACCTTTATATCCGGGAACAGATTGCTGATCTCAATAGGGTAGGAAGACGAACTGATTGTGCCACGGGTACCCAGGATACCGATCGTTCTGGTACTGGTCATTTGGCCGATTATCTCAGCAGTAGGCCGGATCACACCCAGGACACGCTTAAATGGAAATTTCTCTATGAGATCTTTTTGCTGGATAGAGCGCAAAGCTTTGGCGGAGGCAGTATTACACGCCAGGATAACCAACGGGCAACCCTGATCAAAAAACCATTCCACACATTGCAATGTATATTCATATACAGTGTCGAATGAACGATTGCCATACGGAGCGCGTGCATTATCCCCTAAATAAATAAAATCGTATGCCGGACAAAGCTTTTTTATTTCCTTAAATACAGTAAGCCCACCATATCCGGAATCAAAAATACCAATAGGCTGCTTACTTTGGTCCACCTGAGGCGGGGGTTCCCTTTACCGGAGTTGTGGTGTCTGCTTTGGTCGAAGCAACAAGTTTTGCTTTTACTTCGGTAGTTATATCATATTTTTCTTCTGCATATAACAACACGCCTGTACTGGAATCAAAAACAAAATTATAACCTTTGGCCTTGGCAACTTCATTGATAAGGGTGTTAATCTTATCAAGGATGGGCTGGTACATGGTCTGTCTTTTATCAGCTATTTGTTTGTTCATATCTTGTTCATACTGTCCGATCTTCGTTTCCTCTTCTTTCAATTTTGCAGATTCCTCTTCCAGTTGTTTTGGAGAGATCTCACCGGCTTGTTGCTTTTTAGTGACTTCCTGATATTTTGTTTGAAGGGCGGTGACCATTTGCTCGCCTTTTTTTTGTAATTGAGTTTGAAAAGCACTCAAGTTAGAGTCCGCTTGTTTGATCTCAGGCAGGTCTTGCATTAACAATGCAGAATTAATATAAGCAACCTGCTGAGCATGGATGTTCATAGTGGTAAAGCCTATCATTACAAGGCAGAATAAAAATATACGGTTCATTTTTGTTTTTTAGTATTATAGAAAATGTGTGCAAAAGTAAGCATTCGGATTAATATTGCCAAATGATAGCTTAAAATTAGAATACCTGACTAACGAAATGTCTTAAGATTAGACTTCGTATACAGAAACAAGGTTTATAGGAAACGGGGAAAAATTATTTTATTTTTTTCAAGATGTCATCAGTCTTGTCGATGGTCTCTCCAACGAAAAGTATGCCGGCGGCACTGCTTTTGTCAAGGACCAGGTCATAACCGCGTTCTTTTGCATAATCGTCTATTGCTTTATAGACTTTATCCTGAATAGGTTTTACAAGTTCTTCCCTTTTCACAAAAAGTTTACCTTCAGTGCCAAATCTTTCTTTCTGAAGATCCCTTACTTGTTTTTCTTTTGTAGTGATCTCATCTTCTCTTTTTTTCTTCATTTCTTCATTAAGTAAGGGTAACTCAGCCTGATATTTATTGTACATCCCTTTGATCTTATCCATTTCAGAGTTTACTTCCTGTCTCCAGGTGGCACTTAATTCATCCAATTGCTTTTGAGCAGTTGTATATTCCGGCATATTTTCAAGGATCCTTGCAATGTCAACCACAGCTACTCTTTGAGCCTGTACAGAAAATATTGAAAGTGTCGCAAATACAAGCGTAAAAATCAGACTTTTAATCATTTTTTCAATTTTGGTTTTAATAATATTTTTCAAAAATAAGCTTCATTGACCTATTAAACGAGGTTTTATTCGATTTAGACACTTATTTTTTTATAACTTTTCCAAATTTAACTTTAATTTACCTGAAATGGTTTCCATATCAGATTAAAATAAGGAGTTTAACTGCTTTTTAACCAAATCGTTAAGTTTAATGAAAGAAGATATATATTTGCGACTCTTCAATTTTTTAGCCAAGCATAAAGAAACCAGATCAATGAAGATAACCATCGATGCCTCTGAAAAAAATATAGAGGACCATCATATCCTTTCTATTCTCAATGGCCAAACATTATTAGAACTTCCGGAATCTACATGGTCTATGATAGATCGGAGTTATCAATATCTTCAATCTAAGATCTCTGCATCCGATCATCTGATGTATGGCATCAATACAGGTTTTGGCAGCTTGCGCAATGTACGTATTGATATTCAGAATATAGAATTACTGCAGGTCAATCTGATCCGTTCTCACGCTTGTGGCGCCGGCAATAAAGTACCTGTGGAGATAAGCCGTTTAATACTGTTTCTTAAAATAAGGAGTTTATCCTATGGATATTCAGGTGTAAGTAAAGAACTTGTTCAACGACTAATAGACATGTTCAATGATGACCTCATCCCAGTCATGTATGAGCAGGGTTCATTGGGAGCCAGCGGCGACCTTGCCCCACTGGCACATTTGTCTCTGCCTTTGATCGGGGAAGGAGCGTTGTATCATAATCATGAAATCATTGCCGGACGACAATATCTGGAACTCAAGTCCCTGCCACCTTATACTCTGAAGCCAAAAGAAGGATTGGCGCTGATCAACGGATCTCAATTCTCCCTCGCTTATCTGCAAGCTGCATATGTGAAGGGCAGGCAATTGTATCGCACTGCAAATGTAGTCGCCGCTATGTCCCTTGAAGGTTTTAACTGTAGAATGGACCCCTTCCACGAAGTTATCCAAAATGTACGTCCGGGAAATGGCCAGCCTGAAACTGCCGGATTTATTAGGGACTTGATGTTTGGCAGTGATCATATGGATGAGCCACCAGTAGATGTCCAGGATCCATATTCTTTCAGATGTATTCCCCAGGTCCATGGTGCTTCATTCAATGCCATGAACCATATAGGAAGTGTCATATCAAATGAAATGAATAGCGTTACCGACAATCCAAATATTTTTGTTGATGAGGACCTTGTGATCTCAGGTGGAAATTTTCATGCTCAGCCCCTTGCATTGGCCAGTGATTATCTGTGTCTGGCAACAGCAGAATTAGGGAGTATTTCTGAACGAAGATTGTTTTTATTGATTTCGGGACTGCGTGACCTTACACCTTTCCTTACGACAGCTCCCGGACTCCAGTCAGGATTTATGATCGCTCAATATACCGCAGCATCTATAGTAAGTATGAATAAACAACTTTCCACCCCTTCCAGCATAGATAGCATAGTATCGAGCAATGGCCAGGAAGACCATGTAAGTATGGCAGCAAATGCCGGAGTAAAGGTATGGCAGATAGTGAACAATGTTGCTACGATCCTCGCTATTGAGTGGCAGGCAGCGACTCAGGCTGTTGAGATGAAACAATATGCCATAAGTACACAGATGCATAACTATCTCAAAGAATACCGCAAACATGTTTCTTTTCTGGATCAGGACAGGCCACTACAACTTGATTTCGATAAAACTAAAGAGTTTTTTAGTTCAATAAACTGGTTCAAATAAGATTGAAAACTATAAAACAACATATAGAGGTTATGATATTTACGGCGACTTCACCCGTAAAAGCTGAATTCATTGCGGAGATTCTTGGTCAACTGCACGATGAAAAGGTGAGTATTGAAATGATTCAAGATATAATCTTTAAAATAAACAGGGAATATGAAGATACCGATGCTG
>JAYUWT010000237.1:0-4678 GCA_043753405.1 Saprospiraceae bacterium
ATCACCGTATCAAATTGATTTTTTGCTGACCTAATTAAATATTTTATTTTTTGGATTATCCATCAATAATCATTATACTATTAAATTATGCACACACTCATGGATATTCTTATCCATTCCGTTGCAAATTTGCTTTCAATAAAATCTGACTACCAAATAGCCCCGGTGAGATACTATTTAATAATTTGAAAAGTAATTTCTTAAAATTAATAGGTAGATATTTAAAAATTCTTCCTGCGGGTATTGCTCCATCAACCCATTTCTCTTTGATAATAAAGCCATGGATTTCTAAAAGACTTTGCGCTGATCGGAAAGTATACCAACGTAAATGGGTATTATCCCATATGCCGCTTTCCTGATACTCAAAGACACCGAACAATAATTTTATTCTGGATTTATAGTGCATTATATTAGGCAGAGCTATAATAAGACTACCCGTCGGCTTTAAAACTTTCTTGATCGAATTCAACAAATTGGTTGGATATGCGATATGTTCAAGTACATGAGAACAAATAACATAATCATATGATCCTGTAATTTCCGGAGGCAATCCATTTGATAAATCATATAGATATACCCGTCTCATAAATTTACTACAAATGTAGACTTCCTCCTGAGAATGTGTAACACCATCAACTTGGTGGTTCATTTTTATTAAAATTCTGGCATTATCACCGGCCCCACAACCAACATCCAATATTTGCAAGTTGTTTCCATTAACTTTGTCGAGGACAGCTTCGTTGCCATTATTTTTATAAATTTTATCTTCTGAATTATTCACTACTGTAATTTAAATACCAGTAATTCTTTACATCGTTATTGCAGATAACGACCTATTCTTGTTCTTCTGAAAGTTCTGCTTTCGATTGAATTTAAGCTCATGACACTACTCTGATTCCTTTCTCCACATAATATTGATCCAGCAACTGTGATGCCCTTTTATCACAACTGTTGGAAACTACCCATTTAAGGCCTTCAGCTTGAAGTGCCAGGTATTTATCTATATCTATTTTATTGATATAGTTCATAAGGTCCTCATATGAACGATAGGAAATACAATTAACGTCATGAATTAAACCATGAGGAGCACAAGTAGGTGGTTTTTGATTCAAATCCTTAAAACATATTACCGCTCTATTTGCAGCAATTTCATAATGTCGCATACAATCCCATCCTGCCCTTTTGGTAGTTATGCCAAAACGAGAACTCTGCAAATCTTTGTAATATTCCTGCTCCAGTCCGAATGCATATTGCAGCGAAGACTTTTGAACATTTTGACTTATCTCCGGATCAACGATATGCTGAGGAAACATTTTGGATTTGGGAAAAGATTCCTTATAGATTTTCTCTGCAGGAATGGAAAAAGATATAGGCTTTAAATTGCGGGGAGTGGGAATCCAATTAGTTGTATATGATGGCAACAAATTATAGAATCTGCTTCTTAAGGATTCTGGAGTCCACTCTCTTTTAAAATACAACCCCTTTTTAAGCGGCTTAGTTAAAAACCAGCCGTGTATTTGTCTTAAATATTTCCCTAGATATGGATACAATGATGGAGTATCCTCTCCATCCAAAAACCAGATTTGCTTATCAGACAACAACGATTTATATTCTTCAAACGTTTGTGACTGTCGATTAATATTAGAAAATATTACCAGATCAACGCGGTTATTCTGTAGGTCATTTTTCGGATTTACTTCAGCTCCTGTATAATCGTCGAAAATATTATAAAGAGTAAACCCATTTCCATAAGAGGGTTTCCCCTTCGACCTATTTCGGTACAGTACATCCTTTATTGGAAATTGCTTAACCCTGACATGCGGTAGTTGTAATAATCCTATAAGGATTGAATCAGCTAAATAGTCGGGTTCCTGCGAGTTAAAATATAGAATATCAATTTGGCTGTTATTCAAGTATTTATGATTTTATCCATCGGTGCAGTTTATTAATTTTTGATCTTTCACCAGGGACTAGTAAAATATTGTTGGTAAATCTTTTAGATCTCATTGTCATCGGCACCAATTGAAAGTCATGATTAATCCGGATATCAAATAATCTTTTCCGATGATGGCCAACAATCTACTCATCATTTCTTCCTCAGATACTCTTCTCGATATCCATCCTTTA
Source organism: Saprospiraceae bacterium (assembly GCA_043753405.1). GTDB lineage: Bacteria > Bacteroidota > Bacteroidia > Chitinophagales > Saprospiraceae > Parvibacillus. The sequence goes on from JAYUWT010000237.1 coordinate 2,128, forward strand.
TAGTAATTATTTTCGGCAACCAAGATTCAGATTTGATGGAATTATATCGGATAAGTACTAGAAATTCTTATGGGTCATTTTAAATCGTGCAATGATGCGCCATTCATTCCCATTCACAAACCGATTATACATTGAAATTCTAAAATGTAGGACTAAAAATATCATGAAATTAACTTCCTCTTACAAAAGAGATAATTTAATTCTTGCCGATGGGTCATAACATAGCCTGCTCTCTTTAACCTGGCCATTGCATTGCGTGTTTCGCTTTTATGGATATCATCAAAAAAATGATGAAATTCAATACATAGCTGATCAATTTCAATTCTGTCATCCAATATGTTTTCCAATACTCCATATTCTGATCCTTCTATGTCCAGTTTTAAGATATCAATTTTGGAATGGCCATTTTCGTTCATCAGGCTTGAAATTTTTCTGCATGGAAATTCAATAGTTTTAATATTCCCTTTCCTGTGAACATATTTGGTATAGGAACCCTCCTCCGGATTCACCGGAACGTATAATTTCAATATTCCGTCTAAATCAGATAAAGCAACGGGACTAAACTTTAACCCTTCAATAGGCAATATATTTTTCATGGTATTAATACCAGTTTCTGAAGGATCATATAAGAAGACCTGAGCCTGGAATAATGTAATCAATTCCAATTCAAAGGATATATTCTTCCCCACGCCTCCTGAATAGACTACTGGGTTTTGCAGTCTATTGTCAATAATGGTCCAAACGTCCTCCTTGCCTAACGACAATTTACCATTAACACGGAGAGAATAAAAATGGTCCCTCCATTGTTTAACCCTTTGTGCTATTTTACTCAATGACAAGAGACCTAATAAGATTAACATGCCCTATTAATTTAACCATTTATTAATGACATTTATTTTTTGATCCTCCAGGGGAATTAACAATAAATTGCTGAAATTAAAATTCACATTTTCATTCCATGGTATAATTTTCGATTCTATTCCGATTTTAAATATTTGATATTGTCCATCAAGTAACTGAAACAATCTATTTATTCTTGCATCATCAGTGTCTGGGTTTTCCAGCCATTCCATTAAGATGACAGGCTTATCAATCAATAAATTTGAATATCCTTCCAAAATATCAAGTTCATTTCCTTCAGTATCAATTTTAATCAAATTCGGTGGTATTAAGTCGTTGTTTCGAATTACATTATCCAGTGTATCTGCTTCCAAAATACGTGTTTCATTAATTATTTCAGGTTTAATAAACGAGCTGAGACCATGACTGGAAGGGTTGATATAAAATAACATCTCTTTATTTTGATTAGACAGACCTAAATTATATACAACCAAATTTTGCAAGGAATATGTGCTTATAACATAACGTATGCGTTGAAATAAGACGGGGTTAGGTTCAAACGCAAAACATTTTTCTACAAATGATGAAAGCAGAAAGCTATAGTATCCAAGGTTCGATCCAATATCATAAAAGACCGTGTCTTTTGCAGACAGACTTAATAATACTTCCTTGAAAAAAATTTCATTTCCCAATCCATGTCCATAAAAATAACCAATGTCGGAATTATTTTTTAAGTCAAGCGGCAACTGGCAGTTTTCAAAAACCAGTTTTGCATTATTCAACCTTGGCCAAACGCTGATTGCTTTTTTCAGAAAATAACCTCTGCCTCGTATGTTTGGCATTATTTTTAAGAATATACTCAAAACCAAATTTCCAGAATCTGTAAATGTTTCTTTATTTTTTGCTCGATGCATATTTACATTACAATATATATCCGGAACGAGGGAAAAAGACTGATTATAGTCTCAAATATTGTATTCCAAAATCCGGTAGCATTACACCTTTAATATCCACCAACACGGCATTTTCGTTGGACAGTGCTTGGATGTACTCAATTGACATTTGCCTGAAATCATTGTGTCCAACAGCTACTATGATTGCATCGTATTTACCACCTGGATTTGCCTGAAGTTCGATATTGTATTCATTTACGACTTCTTCAGGAGAGGCATACGGATCAATAACATCAGTATCAATCGAGTACTCTTTTAATTCCTTTATCAAATCCACCACCTTACTATTCCGTATATCCGCCACATCCTCCTTAAACGTGATCCCCATCACCAGCACCCGGCACTTGCCGGGGTTTTTTCCATTTTCAATCAACGCCTGCACAACTTTTTTTACAATGAAATGAGGCATATAATCATTCACTCTCCTGCCTGCTGCAATCACCTGAGGTTCGTAGCCAAGTTTTCTCGCTTTATGCATCAAATAAAACGGATCCACATTGATGCAATTTCCCCCTACAAGTCCCGGATAATATTTATGAAAATTCCATTTCGTCCCCGCCGCCTCAATGACTTCACGCGTATCGATCCCCATTTTATCAAATATGATCGCCAGTTCATTCATCAAAGAAATATTCAGGTCTCGCTGTGTATTCTCAATCACCTTTGCAGCTTCTGCAACTTTAATTGAAGGCGCCCGATGTAAACCCGCTGTGATGATCGTGCCATACACCTTAGAGATTTCATCCAGTGATTCTTCA
>JAYUWT010000238.1:0-4677 GCA_043753405.1 Saprospiraceae bacterium
ATACATACTTACAGAATTAACCAACTTATTTATTTGTAAATATTAATTTTACTTTGTTATTCTGTAACAATCCCTCCTGTTTTTTAAATAAATTAAACAAGTTGTGTATTTATTAAATTTCATTTAGAAGTGAATTTTGTAATTTATGAAAGATGTATTTAGGAGAAATAATGTGATCATATCAGGAAGCGGAGATAATATAATGTTATTTGCCCATGGATTCGGATGTGATCAAAATGCCTGGAAATATATTAGTGGTGCCTTCGCAGAGGATTATAAATTGGTGTTTTTTGATTATGTGGGTGCCGGAAAGTCAGATATAAGTGCTTATGATGCTCAAAAATATGATTCCCTGAGTGGTTATGCCAATGATGTTCTGGAGATATGTTCAGCACTTGACTGTAAAGATGTGATCTTTGTCGGGCATTCAGTAAGTTGTATGATAGGTGCGCTGGCATCAATCAAAAATCCTGATATTTTCAAGAAACTTATATTTATAGGTCCATCCGCTTGTTATATATCCAGCGGAGACTATGAAGGAGGTTTTGATCAGGAAACTATTGATTCTTTATTGGAAGTAATGGAAGAAGATTATATCAGCTGGGCGAAATCCCTTGCTCCTTCCATTATGGATGAACACAATGGAACTGAACTTAGTCAGGAACTAACGGATAATTTTTGTTCTATTGATCCTGTGATTGCAAGACATTTTGCAAAAGTTACCTTTACTTCTGATAATAGAAAAGATCTGGCACAGGTGCCTGTAGAAAGCTTAACGATCCAGGTAGCTGACGACATGATTGCTCCGGTAGTTGTTGGCCAATATATCAACAAACATATGCCCGGCAATACTTTAGTAATTCTTGATGCACATGGTCATTGTCCGCATATGAGTCATCCGGATGAAACTGTCGCGCTGATAAAAGATTATTTAATTCAAATATAAACAGCGATTAACAAATTTTTTAATCACATCAAATTTTATAATTATGAAATCAGAACAAACTAAAAACCAAGAGATGATGAAGAATATCACTTTAGAAGATCAATATGATCGATATGCACCACCTGTTTACGGCAAAATATTAAATATAGTGCAACATGTTCCCATTGCCAACAGTATTTTAGAGGATGTTTTTGTAAATGTACTTGTAGAGGCAGAACCCAGTTCTCCTGAGTTAAAAAGCCCATTGCTTACGATGATTCATTACGCAACGGATAAAAGTAAGAAAACCATTAAGGCTTTGGAAATTTTCAGAACATGCTGCTCGGGCGCAAGTATCAGTATTATAAACAAGGAATGACCATTTAAAAGAGATCAAATTCCTGGTTAACTATTGGAATTTATTTTTGCGTGAACCTATACCGTTAAAAAATGGTGAAGGGCAAATTTATATATTTATATCACTTAATTGCGGGTATTAATTGAGCTTTCGCAGGTTAATATTTTTTCTCTCCAAAAGATATACTTTATACATGGTGCTAAGTTTTTTATTCCGGATGGAACATCTTACTCTTACATTTACTTTAATATAAAAAACGGGCAGCATGAAAAAATACCGCATTGGCATCATAGGATATGGGGGATTCGGAAAATTCCTGCATCATTGGTGGGACAAACTGGACAATGTAGAAATATTAGCTGTTTCAGATTCCAAGCACCGGGGTGCTAATCCTGAGAGATACACGATCTACAATGATTGGCATGACCTTCTTAATGCAGATGATATAGATATTGTAAGCATTGTGACTCCTCCGGCCTTTCATGTTGAGATGGCGTGTGCTGCCATGCATGCCGGTAAGCATGTTTTATTGGAAAAACCTGTGGCTATTTCCTTAGAAGGTGTCAACGAAATTATAAAGGTGCAAAAAGATACAGGAAGAATTATCACCGTTGACCACATGTTGCGCTACAATCCCATAGTAAAATCATTCGCAGAAATAAGCAGGAATGGAAGTTTCGGCCAATTGAGGCACGCTGTGGTCAGCAACTATGCTCAAGATAGCTCTCTATCGATTGATCATTGGTTTTGGAATAAAGAACTCTCAGGTGGGATCCTTGTCGAACATGGAGTACACTTTTTTGACATTATCAATGCCCTGACAGATCAGAATTATATTCATGTGTCAGGAGCTTCACATCATAGGAATGAAAAACAGGAGGATCAGGTATCAGCCACTGTATTATATGATAAAGGACTAATTGCCAGTCATTATCATAGCTTTGCCAGTCCGGGTTTTTTTGAAAAAACGACCATACGCCTTGCATTTGATCTGGCAAGGATAGAAGTGGTTGGGTGGATTCCTTTGACGGGAAAGATCGAAGCCCTCGTTAATCCTTCATCTTTGAATCAGATCAACATCATTCCCGGACTAAAAATTGATTCTCTGGAATTGATAGATGAGATTCAGGACGACTCACGACCTGAGGGCTGGGGCGATGATGATCCCGTACCGCCACCCATGCAGATTTTCTCTGGAGGTGTGGCATATGATGTGAACAAACGTCTGAAAGGGAGTTTCGACATTGGAAGGTCCAAGGGCCAGGTTTATGGGGAATGTGTGCAAGAGATCATTCAGGACCTTATTAAAAAAATCGAAAACCCCGACCATGTTCTCAGAATAACCCTTGAGGATGCGGAAGAAAGTTTAAAAATAGCTTTGCTGGCTTCGGAGGATATCGTCAATAACAGTTAAATATTATATCTTCATCTTATAAACTATTATTATGAAAATTCTCAGTAAAATTTTGTTTTTATTGACCATTGGTAGTGCGTTGCATGCCCAGGATAAAAAAATAGAAGCAGAGATCCGGCAGCTCGACCAATTAGAAGTGAAAGCTGTCCTGGAAAAAGATACTGTCACCTTACTGAGGTTGTGGGATGAGGCCTTTGTAGTGAATACTCCTGACAATGTGGTCAATTTTGCCGGAAAAAATACATTGGACAGACCAGTGTTAACCAGACCCCGCCTTGCTTTTATCAGGGATGTGGAACACGTCATCATCAGAGGCAATACGGTAATTTCGATGGGAAGCGAAACCGTGCAATCAGGTAATCAAAAGAATCCCGGCAAGATCCTCAAAAGACGTTACACAAATATCTGGATGAATAAAGACGGCCATTGGAAATTGATGGCTAGACATGCCAATGTGATCTGCGATTGAAGCTGCAACACCATTCAAATTACATGCCCAAATGATTTTATTGTTCCATTCAGAAATTCAGGATCATAATTCTGCTTTGAGATAATGAATAGGATACAAATAAGAAAAGCGGCACCACAGGATATCAATGCATTGCTTGATCTGAGCCGTCAGACTTTTATGGAGACTTTCGAAGCTGTTAATACTCAACAGGACTTACATCAATATTTATCTGATAACTTAAATACGGTGAAGTTGACATCGGAACTAAACAATGAAAATTCAAATTTTTATTTTGCAATTTTTGAGGATCAAAACATTGGTTATCTTAAGATCAATTTTGGTGATGCGCAGACAGAAATAAAGGGAGATCATGGTCTTGAGATTGAACGCATATATGTATTCAGGGAATATCAAGGTAAAAAAGTCGGATTCTTTCTCTTAAATTTTGCCGTTGAAATTGGCCGGAAACTTGGTATGAAATATATATGGCTTGGAGTTTGGGAAGAAAATTTAAAGGCAATTAATTTTTACAAAAAGGTTGGTTTTTGGCAATTTGACAGTCACATGTTTAAACTGGGAGATTCGATGCAAACTGATATTATGATGAAAATGGAACTTATATAAAAAGCCAAAATTCTGAAGGTTAAAGCTTAGGATATTCTGGTACTTAAGTATGAAAATACCCCGTATGTGCAAATTGGCACTTTAGTATGGGGGATCAAATATTAATACGCATTAGTTTTGCAGGTATAAAAAATAATAAACGAAAAAATGGAAAGATCAGGTAAAATATTGTGGCAGGACCTCACTGTGGATAATGCCGAACAAATTAAAGATTTTTATTGTGCTGTGGCAGGTTGGACAAGTGAGGATGTCACAGTCGGCGATCATGTGGATTATAATATTATAGACCCTTCCACCAGTGAAGTGGTGGCAGGAATATGTCATAGAAAAGGTTCTATTTCAAATTTTCCACCTCAATGGATCAATTATATCATGGTAGAAGATGTAAATATAAGTGCCGAAAAATGCATTTCCCTGGGCGGAAAGATCATTGACGGGCCTAAAAAAATGAGCGGATCACTATTTATTTTGATACAGGATCCTGCAGGTGCATACTTTGGTATGATGAGTGAGTGAATTTAAAATTTTTCTTCCCTCTTCTAGAGCTAGTGTTTATACACATTTTTGTATGTCGCACTTTCAGTGCTCGTAGATACGACATTCTTACCCAGCGTTTCGCACTAGGCTTTGCAATTGTGGCCTTTCAGGCCGTTGCTCGTAGATTATAATTTGTCATAAACTTTGAAGAATTGTTTATAACTATTGATAAACTAAAATTTTTCGAATTGCCTGAAAGGCATAAATTACAGAGCCCGGTGCAGCGCACCGGGTGATTTAGAAGAATGAACAGAGCTCTGAAAGAGCGGTATTTTTTGTGTGCCGGGCATGACACTATACTATAGGGTGAGTGATCTAAAAGAAGAGAGCAAGTCCCAAGGGGGCCAACTGGCGGGAACCCCATAGCC
>JAYUWT010000239.1:0-4660 GCA_043753405.1 Saprospiraceae bacterium
AAACTTCGCATTACACCTTGAAATTTCTTACGAATATGAAATTAAGAATTTTCATATTGGTCCTGTATTTGAATTTGCTTACGACCCGGAAGATTATCATATTAGTTTAGGACTTCATATAGGTTATGGTTTTTAAATAATGAAACAATAATTAAAAATTTAGTCCATTAAGTAAATAATTAATTATTTATTTAAATTGATTACCCACCTCCACGCCCCTAAAATGCGACATCGGTTTTCGCCTTGCGAAAGGATTTAGTATTATAGAATTTGATACATTTCATAATGAAATAACGGTAAATTTTATACCGAATCCCTTTTAAGCCAACTTTATAAATTAGAGCATATTAGATAAAAAAGTTCTGTGAAGTACATTAATTTAAAATTTTTATAAAAAGCTCTATCATTCTAAACAAAAAATAAGATATTGCATCTACAACATTTTAACATCTACTGACATACCGACAATCAATTAAATATGGAAAGAGAAATTCTCAAAATCAACAAAAACGGAGAGACACTAATTATCACCAAATCATCTTTGGATACAAACGGTCAAATAACCGAGTTTGAAGGTATTGAAGAACCAGGCATTGGACCGCCTATGCATGTTCATTTTAAGCAAGAAGAATTGGTCCGGGTTTCGAAAGGTAAAATGCGTGTAAAAACTTTGACTAAAGAGTTTTCGCTTACTGAAGGAGAAGAGTATATCTTCGAACCGGGAGAAGCTCATCAATTTTGGAATGAAGGTGACCAACTTATGCATTATTTCGGGCACGTAAAACCTTCCAATAATTATGAGTATTTCATCAGACATATTTACCAATCTTCAAATGAAGCTAATGATGACAAGCCAAGCCCATTTGATGCTGCCTATCTATTGACTAAATATAAATCGGAAATGGACATGCTTGTTATTCCGATGCCTGTAAAAAAAATTCTATTTCCAATATTATTGGTTATTGGTAAACTGTCCGGTAAGTTTAAGAAATATTCTGATGCACCCCCTGCTGTAGTTTAATCTAAAAAAAGTCTAGTAATATGAACTTATCAACATTAGGAATTTTATTAGTATTATTCCTTTCCTGTGGACAAACAACTTCGCAACAACAGAATATGAATGTTCAGGCGCAAATTGATCCTTGTGACAATCCTGATGCTGACATTAATTGTTGTTTTGTAAACATGCCAACTGCTCTGTCCAATATTATGACCATTTCAAAACAAAACGAACCGGGAGATAATCTAATAATCACAGGAACAGTTTTCAAAGTCGACGGCAAAACACCCTACCCCAACGTAATTCTTTACGCCTACCATACTAATAACAAAGGATATTATTCAAAAAACGGACCAGAGACCGGCGTTCAGAAATGGCATGGTGCCTTACACGGTTGGTGCAAAACCGATGAAAAAGGAAATTATCAAATTCATACGATCAGGCCTGCAAGATATCCGGACAATTCAATGCCGGCACACATTCACTCAGTCATTAAAACAGAAAGTGGGACAATGTATTGGATTTCTGACTTTGTATTCAAAGACGATTCTTTGGTCAATAAAAAATATTTATCCTCACTGTCTAGTGTTGGCGGGACCGGGGTAGTAGATATCAATAAGGACTCCGAAAATATATGGAGAGGACAAAGGGATATCGTTTTAAAATAACTGATTGTATATTTCCCAGGCACTGGAAAAGGTTGATAACATCAGATTTATTGAAATAAAACAAAAGATGATATCAACCTTTTCCAGTGCCTGGGAAAGGTTGATATCATCTTTTGTTTTATTTCACTTTTATCTTCTGCTATGTAGATTGCCATTATTTGACACCGTGAAGATTTGCGACCCACAGAAAAGAAAAGAACAGGTAAAACCAAAAAGAAAAAGATATGCAAACAATTTTTGTAACAGGAGCAACAGGAAATCAAGGTGGTGCAGTTGCTTCACATTTAATTAAAAATGGTTATCATGTAAAAGCACTTACACGAAACACTGATTCAGCTAAAGCACAAAATTTACAAAAACTGAATGTTGAATTAATTAAGGGTGACCTGAATAATTTGAATTCTTTCCGGGAACATCTGAAAGATGTTGATGGCATATTCAGCGTTCAGGCTATTGGAAAAGGCATAGACGTGGAAATAAAGCAAGGAACTGATCTTGCAAATCTTGCCAAAGAATATGGGGTAAATCATTTATTATATTCATCCGTCACAGGTGCTGATCTCAATACCGGGATACCACATTTCGATAGTAAATTTAAAATTGAGAATCACATCAGGCAAACAGATCTGCCATTTACTATTATCAGGCCTGCTTCATTTTTTGAAAACTTTTTGATCCCACAGGTGAAAAACCGGATACTAAAAGGAAAGCTGGCATCACCGGTCAATAAAGATAAGATCCAACAACTGATCAGTACAGATGACATTGGGTCATTAAGTGTTGATATTTTTCAAAACAGAGACAAATATTTAGGTAAAACCTTAACAATTGCTTCAGAAGAAATGGACACTCAACAGATAGCAAATACTTTTACTCAAGTGTTAGGAAAACAAGTTGACTATCAAAAACTTCCCATGTTGTTAGTAAGGCTGCTGATGGGAAAGGGCCTTTACAAAATGTTTAAATACATCAATGAAAACGATGCGGTATTTTTAAAGGATCTGCAACAATTTAAAATAGAACATCCGCAACTTACTACTCTTAAACAATGGATAAAACAGAATTTTAAAACAACTAACTAAAATCAAATGAAAAGGCAAATCCTCTTTGGGATATTCCTAAGTTCAATATTCTGTGTATTTATACTGTCAATTGGATTTTCGCAGACGGTAGATTCATTTTTCGTAGCGGGTATTCATCCGACTGCAACCCTCCAAAATTCTACTACAGGAAAGCAATTAAAAACTCTATTCCCATGGAAAGGAAAATTGTATTCAGGATATGGAGATTACGGTGACAACACCGGTCCTATTGCTATTTATTCTTTTTCCCCTGATTCACTCACTTTTACTTACGAAGCAACCGCGAACACAGAAGCAGTTTACAATTATAGAGCCATTAACGGCATGTTATATGCTCCTGCAATAGACCGCAGAGGCTCGGGTGATTTTGCTAAGATGGATAGTACTGGCATTTGGGCAAATTATAAGTTTGGAACCTATAATTCCGAGCATGTTTATGATGCAGCAAGATTCAATGATTCGGTTTTATTTATGGCCGGCTCCAGAGGGAAGAATGCCACAATATGGAAAAGCAGCAATAATGGGAAAAGTTGGAACGAGATACTCTCTGATTCAGCTATTAGTGGCAAATCGGGCGACTTCGCCAGATTTTATTTCTCAGGAATGTATAATGGAAATTTATATGTGCAAGCTCGGGATTATTATGGCTCTCTGCACCCAAAATCAAAAGTTTACAACGGAGCCTCCTGGAATGATGGTCCATCATTATTTCCAACGTTAGGTTCTTTGGGTTGGAGGCCGGAAGTATTTGCCGGGAAAATGGTTTATAGAGGTTGGGAGCCGGGTGGTACTACGCCATTACGTAGTTTTGACGGGAATAATATTACATGGGTAGGTTCTTTGTATGTATTCGATTGTTTTATTGATTCAAATTACATGTATGCAGTCGTTGATTCGGGATATGGAATTAAAAATCTTAGGCGAACTAAAGACCTAATAATTTGGGAGAACCTTTTAAAGGTGCCATACACAAGTATAAGCCTTGCAATACTTAATGATAAATTATTTATCGGTACCATTGATTCAAAAATACTTCAATATACAAAGCCCGTTTCTTTATTAACTATTACATTAACTACTCCTGATCAAATTCTGAATCAGGATAAATTTCTGATTACTATTCATCCCAATCCGGCAAATGATATTATAGAGTTAAGTGTTTTTAAGCCCAATATAAATTATGAAGTTGATATCATAAACATACATGGCGATCAGATAATAAAAATTAAAAACGAAAATAAAATAAATATTTCAGAGTTATCAAGTGGGGTGTATTTTCTAAAAATAAGACAAGGAAATAATTCCATTGTGCGAAAATTAATTAAACAATAAATAAAGTATTAAACTTTCTAACACTGTCGGTATCAATTGACGGGAAATGCTGGATTGTCGTAACATCACTTTTCAAAAGGCCTGTTGAATTGTTTCATTTAAGCCTGCGAATTCTTACTCCTTCAAATAATTAATCATGAACATAAATACTGATCGTATTTTAAAATCCGAAGATGAGCAATTACAAAAACTTCAAAATATAGTACAGCAGACCATAGTTGAGGAAAAGCTAATAGTCGAAAATCTACTGAACCAGCCAAAAGAAATTCTTTCCCGCGGGCAAAGCATCTCAGACAGGGTAGCAACTTTTGGTGGGAGCTGGAAATTCATTATATTATTTACGATAATTCTATCCGTCTGGATCTTGTTTAACACACTTTCTCCTTCAAATGAAAAATTTGATCCATACCCCTTTATACTTATGAATTTAGTTTTGTCTGCTATCGCTGCTTTACAAGCTCCAATAATTATGATGAGCCAAAATCGTAAAGAGGAAAAGGACAGGAAACGCAGTGAAAACGATTATTTGATCAATCTTAAAGCCGAACTTGAGTTAAGAAGTTTGCATCAAAAAATCG
>JAYUWT010000240.1:0-4657 GCA_043753405.1 Saprospiraceae bacterium
TTTTTGTAATATTGTCCACATGGTTACCAACATGATAAACATATTCACTAACATCGTTGTTTTTAGTTGAACAGATATCTTCGGAAAAGCCATGTAAAATTTTCTTAACCTTGCACTTTAAATATATGACCCTTTATCAATGACAAATAATAAGCAATCAATTACCGGTTCCACTTCCAACCTCAGAGCCATCAAAGGCTCTAATGACTTTGCTTCCGGACAAGTTGGAAGAATTATTCCTCAGGCAGTACAAGTCGAGGAAGTAATTCTTGGTGCTATTATGATTGACATAAATGCAATGTCAACTGTCCTCGATATGTTGTCCCCGGACGTCTTTTACATTCAGGCTCATGCCAAGATTTTCGCCGCAATGATGCGGATTTTCAACAAAACACAACCCATTGATTTATTAACAGTACATGAGGAGTTAAAAAAATCAGGTGAACTTGAAGAAATAGGGGGACCTTCATATCTTGCTGAGCTCACTTCCAAGGTAGGAACTGCTGCCAATGTAGAACATCATGCAAGGATCATAGTACAGAAATATATTCAAAGAGAACTGATCAGCGTCTCTAATACAATCATACAAGACAGTTTTGAAGATACCAAAGATGTTTTCGATATTTTGGATGAGGCTGAGCAAAATCTTTACAGGATCACAGACAATAACCTAAATAACGGGCCCCAGTCCTTTACGGCAATGGCAAACCAGGTCAGAATAAGATTGGAAGAAATGGCAAGCAGGCCAGGCGGTCTTACAGGAGTTCCATCAGGATTCAAATTGCTTGATCAAATTACCTCCGGCTGGCAACCTTCAGATCTGATCATTATTGCTGCAAGACCTAGTGTAGGTAAGACTGCCCTTGTTCTGTCCATGTCTGTCAATGCAGCTAAACTGGGGATTCCTGTGGCTATATTCTCTTTAGAGATGTCAACACTTCAGATGGCTCAACGTATAGTTTCGATGGAATCTGAGATTTCCAGCTCAAGTTTACGTGATGGCAAATTATCAGAAGATGAGTTAAAAAGATTTCATCATACCCTTCAAACTCAATCTGACCTTAAAATCTTCGTCGATGATACTGCTGCGATCAACACTTTTGAGCTTCGGGCAAAATGTCGAAGACTTAAAACTCAACATAGTATCGGACTTATCGTCATCGATTACCTGCAATTGATGTCTACAGGAAGTGAAGCAAAAAACGGGGGTAACAGAACACAGGAAGTAAGTGTAATATCAAGAGCTCTAAAAGGACTTGCCAAGGAATTGAATGTACCTGTGATCGCTCTTTCCCAGTTGAGTAGAGCGGTTGAAAGCAGGACAGATAAACGACCTCAGCTTTCTGACCTTAGAGAGTCTGGCTCAATCGAACAGGACGCAGATATTGTAGGTTTTATCTATCGCCCCGATTATCACAACTTAGGTGACGAACAGGGAATGAATATCGCTGAACCCGAAGCAGAATTACTCATTCAAAAACATCGAAACGGTGCTCTGGGAAATATTAAGATGAAGTTCATAAAAGAATATGCAAAATATCAGGACATCGGCGGTACTGATTTTTTTGGAAATGCATTACGAGGAAGTGGATTACCATTTGGAACATCTCCGGACAGCGGAATGATCAGAAAAGAATCAAGGGCTAATAATGATGAAGACTTTATAGATATACCGTTTTAGACGCTAGACGCTAGACTCTAGATTCTAGAAACTTGGGGAAAGATAAGGATTCGGGATTTTAAAGGGATGAAATTGGAGTTTGGAGTTTGTTGTTTGTTGTTTGAAGGTAAGTATTATGAATTTAATTTATAGCTCATAAATTTATATTCATACTAGGTATAATATCAGCAAATAATTGAAACACTTATTGGCGGTTCAAAACCTTTGCGGTTATGACATCTGAAATTATTGAGGATATGCCCTACTCCAACAATGTTCTTCAATTAATTAATAAAATCGTACTTTTGCAGCCTTGAAAATTTAATTCATGCAAGCAAGAGAAACATTAATTGATATTACCAAGCTTATTTTAAAAAGAAGAAAGCTTATCCTTCGAAATTTGATAATAGCCGCAGTTTTGGCTATCATTATTTCACTTCTGATGCCTAATTATTATCAGGCGACTACTACATTTTACCCTGCAAGTCCAGATATCATGAAACCGGAGCATATATTCGGAACCGCGACAAAGGACATGGACTACTATGGTTCCGGGGTGGATCTCGACAGAATGCTTACCGTAGCCCAATCCAATGAGTTGTATGATTTTATGATCGATTCATTTGACCTCTACAAGCGTTATGATATCGATTCCAGTGGAAGTAAGGCCCGGTATAAAGCTCATATGAAATTCCGTGATCATTATAATATCGAAAAAACTAAACTTGAAGCCATAGAGCTTTCCATAGAGGACATAGATCCCGTGATAGCTGCTTCCATGGCCAATGCTACCAGATACAGGATCAATAATCTGGTTTCCAACTTATTAAAATCCAATCTTAATGAACTCGCAGGTACCATAAGAAATAACATCAAACAAAAACAAGTTGAAGTAAATGTTCTTGCAGATTCTGTTAAAATACTAAGGAATAAGTATAAGATCATCGATTCTGAATCTCAGGCTATTGAGCTCATGAAAAAAATGGTTGGGACTGAGTCGAAACTTAAAAGAGATGAAGAAAGATTAAAAGTATTAGAGAGTGTACCCGGTATCAGAAAAGATACAATCTATATGCTGAGGGCTATGGTGGCCGGCCTGAGACAGGAATATAAATCCATTACAGATACAAATAGTACTAGCGCTATCAATTTTACAAACTTCAATGCCGGACGAAATACAGTAGATATCATGTCCACCCAATTACGTTCAGCCAAAGATTATCTTTCATTGTATAATACGCGTTATAATCAGGTAATTGGGGTTTTAAACGGCAATAATAACGCACTTCATTTGGTTGAAAAGGCTGATATACCATTGGTCAAGTCCAAACCGAAGCGCAGTTTGATCGTCCTTTCAGTTATCCTTGCCACATTATTATTCAATGTGATCGGTATCATAGTAATCAATACAATGCAGGATCCTGATTGGAAAAAACTTTGGAATGAGTAATTTTCCTCTATCGATAGGCAGGGGAAGCGAAAAAGCAATAAATATACTTTTCGCATTTTTTCTTTTCTGTATAGTTGGAGCGATCCTTAATGAACAATATCTTTTATTGATCTTACCTTCATTTGCTCTTTTGTCTTTTTTTATTATCAGGGACCTCAAACTGGCTTATTATCTCATGATCATGAGTGTGCCTGTTTCTGTCGAATATTATTTCGGAAGTTTGAGTCTCGATGCCCCGGATGAATTGTTCAATGTGGCACTAATATTTATTTTGCCGGGTTTTTTGATTTATAATCACAAAAAAATAGATTTTAGTTTTGTCAGGCATCCTATTGTCATCCTGCTGGCGGTTTTATTTAGTATCTCTGTCATATCGACGATCTTTTCAGTCAATCATGTTCTTTCTGTTAAATATTTGATGGCAAAAGCTTGGTATATTGTAGGTTATTTTGGATTTACAGCTTATTTTTTAAATAACTGGAAGGATGTAAAAAAAATGGCAATCGCTGTTGTTTTTACCGGAACATTAACTCTAATATACGTCATGATGAGGCACGCAGAAAAAGGGTTTTCCTTTGCTGAAATAAATTTTTGTGTTGGTCCCTTTTATTCAAATCATGTTAATTACGCTGTCCAATTACTTGTGATCTTTCCATATCTATGGCTATTAAGCCGGCTACATCAATTAAAATGGGGGCAAAGTTATCTATACATTGGTCTCATCCTTTTATTTGTGATCGGTATTTATTTTAGCTATACCCGTGCTGCTATCGGAACTATGGCCCTTGCAATTCCATTTTATTTTATCATCAGACATAAACTAGTCAAACCAGCTATCATAATCACCCTGATCGGAATCATTTCTTACACTGTTTATATAATCAAAGACAACAAGTTTCTTGAGTATGCCCCCGATTATGATAAAGCAATTTCTCATACGGATTTTAATCAGTTATTGAGTGCTACATACAATCTGGAAGACATATCCACTATGGAAAGAGTGTACCGTTGGGTGGCAGCAAGGTATATGATCGCTGATAAGCCGTGGCTTGGAGTTGGGCCCAATAATTTTTATGATACTTATAAGGCATATACATTGAGGTCATTTCAGACATATGTCAGTGGCAATCCAGATAAAAGTACGGTCCATTCTTATATATTATTACTGGCTATAGAACAAGGTATCATTGCATCGCTGATATTTATATTCCTTGTCTGTTATGCACTTATCATCGGACAACGCCTTTACCATGCTGAGACTGAGCCACATAACAAGCTTGTCGTCATGGCTGCTCTGATATGTTTGTTTAGCATTCTGGTCATCTTATCCATCAATGACGTTGTAGAATCAGATAAAGAAGGTTCATTCTTTTATATTTCTTTGGGCATCCTAGCGGGATTTCATTGGAGACATCATAAAAAATTGAAAGCACAACTTGATACCAAATCGAACTGAAATTAGATAAGGAAGCGACCATCCGCATAGATGAGTACCTCATCTGCATAAATTTTACCACCGCGAGTCATATCTGTGATCATGTCCCAAT
>JAYUWT010000241.1:0-4623 GCA_043753405.1 Saprospiraceae bacterium
CTTCATCTACTTATATTTTCCGGTTAATGAACAATTATTAAATCTATTTATTCGGATTTATCACCAGTATCTTCAAGTATCTTTTCCTTAGTATTAAAAAGTTCTTCATACTACAATCGCTGAGGGAATTTTCTTTGAAAGTTCATCACCAAGTTCCTCAAGCGTCTTGCCTTTAGTTTCTGGAAAATATTTCCATACCACAATTGCCTGAATGAGCATCATTATTGAAAAAAATGCAAACGCATGGCCACTTCCCAGTTTATACTCCCCTGCAACTACCGGAAATAAGAATGTTATTACTGCTGCAAAAAACCAATGAGTAAAGCTACCCAACGACTGACCCTGCCCCCTAACACTATTGGGAAACACTTCTGATATCAATACCCAAATAACAGCCCCGGTAGAAAAAGCAAAAAACATAATATAGCCTACTAGAAAAAACAGTAGTTCATAGCCAGCAAAATTCTGCATATAGAATGACCTGGCTACAAGTCCTAAACATGCGGCCATTCCAACAGACCCTACTATGAGTAATTTTTTCCGTCCCACTTTGTCAATAATTACAAGACCAAGAATTGTAAATATGCCGTTTGTTATACCTATCAATACTGGTTGGAACATTGAATCAGCGGAAGAAAGCCCTGTAAGTTCAAATATGCGCGGAGCATAATATAATAGAGCGTTAATGCCCGAAAACTGATTAAACATAGCCACAAGAAATGCAATGGATATCGGTTTAGAGTAACGGCCTGAAAACAGGTTTTCTTTTTTTTGTACCATGCTTGACTTAATGTCAATGATCTCAGCTTCTATATCCTGTGTTTCTATTTTTTCGAGCACTTTTTTTGCTTCTGGTATCTTTCCTATTTTCACTAAAAAGCGAGGACTTTCCGGGACAATAAACAAGAGGCAAAAATAAGCTACTGCCGGAATGGCCATAACACCTAGCATCCATCGCCAGGAAGCATCTCCCATATCACTCAGCAAATAATTTGAAATATAGGCCATTAATATTCCGAAAATAACATTGAACTGGAAAAGCGCAGTCATTCTTCCTCTTATCCTGGCGGGGGAAATTTCGGATATATACATTGGTGCCACCACCGATGAAGCCCCAACTCCAATGCCCCCTATAAAACGATACACAATAAAAGAGGGTAAACTATTTGACAATGCACTACCTAATGCCGAAATTGCAAATAGAAATGCAATAATAAATAAAATAGGTTTCCTACCGTATTTATCAGAGGGCTTTCCTGCCATTAAAGCTCCAACAACAGTGCCGATCAAAGCCGATGAAATAGTAAACCCATGCCAGAAAGGGGAGAGGTTAAATAATTGTTGAATTGATTTTTCAACTCCCGAAATGACGGCAGTATCAAAACCGAACAGGAAACCTCCTAACGCAAGAATTATTGACCAGCCAAAAACTCTTAAAATTTTTTTATCCATAAAATATTTATTAGACTATTCTATATTCAATTTATTATATCACTTGAGAAGCGCAATTTTTCTACTAATAATGATAGATCTCTTTTATTTTAAATGGAAATCATCAACATCTTATAAAGGGGGCACTTCCTTCGGTAATAAAAACAACTCAATTCATGAAATGAAATCATTATCATAAAAATTCATCGCACTTATGTTGTTCAGATATGCAACCTCTTGGTTCCATTAACTGTGGGGGTACGGAGAATAATTAAATTTCAGGATTGAATTCGTCCATTTGAATAACTTCTTAATAAGTAAAATGGTTGACAATCCATTTGGGTTTATAACGGAGATCTACGAATACTCTTTTCATACTTATATCAACATAAATATTACTTATTCTAAACTGCCTCTGTACTCATATTTTTACTGGACTTTCCTGGCGATATTTCCTTTGCCCAGGTACAGCTACATCCATTCATTAATTTTCACAATTAATATTTCATCGGGTTCCAGTTCCAGCGCACCAGCAAGAAATATCCAGCTGATTATTTACCGTTAACTGTTGTATTGCTCATATCAGTATTGCTGATAAAAGCTATTTTTTTACTATCAGGAGACCAGGAGGGTGTATTGATTGTCCCCTGACCACCATATACATAAGCAATTACTTTTGGAGTACCACCGGTGATCGGCATTAAACGCAAATACACGTTCTTATAGGGCGGATGGTCGCGGGCTGATACCTGTTCTTTTAAAAATGAAAGGAATACAATCCATTTTCCATCCGGAGAAATATGTGGGAACCAATCATGGAAATCGCCGATAGTTACAGCTTCCTGATCGCTGCCATCCGGTTTCATGCGCCAGATCTGCATGGTACCTGTACGATTAGAGTTGAAATAGATATACTTGCCATCGGGAGTATATTCGGGACCATCATCCAGACCTTTTGCATCGGTTAGTCGAATTTCAGGGCCACCGGCAGTGGATACTTTGTAAACATCATATTCATTATTGCGAGAGCCACAGAATACCAAGTCATTGCCATCGGGAGATATGCCATGTAAATAAGAAGGCCCTTTCGGAGTAATTTGTTTCGGCGTTCCCCCCGTAACCGGAACAGTATAAATAATAGAGCCTCCTAATTCGCTTACCCCACTGCTAAGACCAAGCATTTTTCCATCGAAAGATAGGACATGATCATTGTTATTGTTTTTTACATTGCCGGTATTTAATACTTTCGGCTGCCGCCCTGCCATATCAAAAGTATAAATCAGCCCTTCGGCATTATATATTAAGGTTTTTCCATCCGGTGTCCAATTGGGAGCCTGAATTGAAATAGGAGCAGTATAAATAATCTCACGATTGCCGGTAGCTATCTCTAATATCTCCAGATGGCTGCCAAGAGTCATCCTTTTTAATGTATCGTGGGCAGGAACCGTGATCCGTACATCACGAAAAACACCCGTTTCCAACACATCGGCATTATGTGAACCTGTAAATAATCCGACATATAATTCATCACCAAGGTCTAACTTTGCCAGTGTATCAGTAACAAAAGGTTCTCCATACTTTGCAACTCTCATGGTATAGTTTTTACCTTTTCTTTCTAACTGAATAATATCTGCATGTGTAAGTTTTGATTTAATTTCTTCAGTTTGTGCTCCTGCTGTTCTTCTGAATTGCAAAGATGTTAATCCATCTCCGTGTACAACAGCATTGATGTGAGGGGAGTTTCCATCCAAAGTTTTGCGCACCATCCATCCAACCTTACGGTGGAGTTCAACGCCTTTACCTACAAATTCTGCACGGGCATAAAGGATAAAATCACCTTTCATTTTTTTCCACAAAAAATGGAATTCATCATGGTCAGCCCATACATTATAACCCGCTCCGGTCACTACGTATTGCCGGGTTTGCGGAATATAGGTAACAGAGCCTGGTTTTACCCCTGTACCTACATCTCCATGTCCGTCAAAAATTCCTACCCGTTTTTGTTCTGAAACTCCTACTCCTTTTTGTTTTGAAGAAACCGACTGACCTTGCCAAATATTCTTCATTTCAGAATAAAGCAGCCCTTTTATTAAATACGAATTTTGTGATTTAATTTTGATCTTATTAAATGTTTGATTCGGAAAAAATATTCCCGTCATAACCGTAAGTCCATCGTCGGCAAACAATTCTACAGATGCTACATCCACTATCAAAGTAAGATTTAATTTATTGCTTTTAGATAGGCGAGGACCGGCATACCGTTTAGCAAAGCCTTTTTCAAAATCAACCTTTCCGGATTTCGTGCGATCGATGTAATAGGAATTTTCTTCTTTGCTAAATCCAACTATAAGCTCCTCTCCTGACTCGTTATAAAGTACGATTGAAAAACTTTTAACCTGGTCTGCAGCAAGGCTGATTTTATATTGCCCGGGTAGTTTTTTTACTTTTTGTGTTAAATCGAATTCCCCTTTAATATCAATATTTTTTAGGGAAATTATGCTCCCCTTTATTTTATCCATTTCTTTTACAGGCATGGAACTGAGCATAAAATTGTTACCCAATTTTTTGAGCTTTAGCTCACGCGGTACAGTCGTGGCGCTTCTCCAGGCCTTTGTAGGTACCACGTTTGCATATTGCCAGTTACTCATCCAGCCCAAAAATATTTTTCTGTTACCAGTATTAGACCAGGTTACACCTGCATAGTTATCCGTGCCATAATCTATCCATTTAGTATCAGTACTGAAAGGAGTGAATTTTGATCCGTCAAAATCTCCAACAAAATACTGCGTAGCAGAGCCACCATTTGGTCCACCAGGATTTATACTGACAAGTAGTGCCCAGACTTTTTTTCCATCTACTTCAAAAGGAATAAGATCAGGGCATTCCCATACGCCACCATGTGCTCCCACTTTTTCACCAAAATCGCTTTCTTTTTTCCAATCTTTTAAATTTGGAGAGGAATAAAATGTTATACGGTCTTTAGTTGCCAGTGTCATGATCCACTTTTTATCCGGTGCAAACCACATTACCTTCGGGTCACGGAAGTCTCTGATTCCCGGATTCTTCAGTACAGGATTGTTTTCATATTTGGTCCATGTGTAACCATCATCCAGGCTATAAGCCAGACCCTGATACTGCGGATCTTTTTTCTGTTTAGACAACACCGGATTATGATAGGTAAAGATGGCAACT
>JAYUWT010000242.1:0-4616 GCA_043753405.1 Saprospiraceae bacterium
AAGAATTTTTTCGACTAAAACATTCGCTATCTTTTCCTTTGACTCTATAGTCCAACCTGCCACATGCGGTGTCATGATCACTCCCGGATGTTCTGAAAATGCACGCATTAGTGTAATTTCTTTTTCAGTATACGTTTCCGGCTTTTCATTAGGAAAAACATCAAGGCAACACCCACTTATTTTACCTGACATGAGCCCTGCCCATATAGCAGCCATATCAGCGATACCTCCTCTCGAAGCATTGATTAAGATAATTCCGGGTTTAACCTTATTAATAAACGGTTCATCGATCATTAACGCTGTTTCATCAGTTAAGGGGATATTAAAACTAATAATGTCACATGTGGAAATAATTTCTTCAAGATCCGACGGCATCAAATTCACAAGATGGATGGTTTGGGCATTGACTTCTTTATATTTATCATAAACCTTGACGGTTACCCTGAAACCGGCCAATATTTCAGCAAAGGCTTTACCTGTATTTCCATAACCAATAATACCGATAGTTAATCCGGATAACTCCCTTCCCCTAGCAAATTCCCTATCCCATTTATAATTTTTGACCTGATGTGATCCTAAGGGTATTTTATTCAAAAGTGATAATAACATGGCCAATGAATGTTCAGCAACAGCCAGCGCATTTCCTTCAGGTGAACTAATTATTTTGATCCTCTTTTCTGATGCATATTTCAGATCTATAATATCCAGTCCTGATCCCATTCTTCCTATAAATTTTAAAGATTTCCCCAGGTTTATTCGTTGAATATCCATTCTTACCCTGGTATTAATAATAATTCCCTGATAATTTCCTATGATATTATCAATTTCAGCAATGGAAATGTGCGGTAAATAATCAACTTCAAATCCTTCGTTTTGCAATCTTTCGATTAAGACCGGGTGACAATTGTCTGTTATTAAAACGTTTACCATAGGATGTTTTCAATATATATTTAAAGATCTAACTTAAAATAAATGTACAATAATAAGACCATTTATTAGTTTTACAACTGATGTAATCATAAAATTGATTTTATAGTGTGATCATTCCTAATCCATTCCAATTATTAATAAATATGTTTGTAAAATTGAAATTTTCAAGGAAAAATACCACCATTTTATTATTGGTAATGATTGCAATAATTAGTTGCAAACGTAAAGAGGAAACAACCACTTATCCGTTGAATATCGATTTCTACATACGGTATATGAGCGATGGAAATCAATTCAACAGTTTGTGTAAGATAAGTTATGCGGATAGCCTGGCTTTAGGAGAAAGTGATACAACCAGTTATAATATAACCATTGGCAATAAGGATATGAAACAAATAATTGCGCCCAATGGCAGGAAACATTACAATCTTCAGACTCAAATGCCATTTAAGGAAAGTTACCAGATCAATATAGGAGACCCTGCCGGTGTAATTATTTCACAAAATACCTACCTGCCATATATAGATAGTCTAAGACCGGACAAAACCATATCGATCACAAAAGGTGGAAGCTTAAAATGGTTTGGCAAACCTTTGACAGACGCGGAATCCATTATTGTAATGATCGTCAGTGATGATGGTAAATCTACAAGTTTTACAAACAATGGCCCTTCTACATCTAATCAACTTATTATAAAAGCTGAATCACTTACAGGCTTAAAACCCGGGAAAGCTGATCTGTATCTGGTCAGAACATTTAATCACGATATTACAAAAGATCTAAAAAATTATTACTTCCGAAATGAGTTTTTCAGTAAGACCTATAAAGTGGAAGTTTCTAAGTAATCACTGATATAAAGGTGAAAATAAAAAACCCTGCATTGGGAAATGCAAGGTTTAATACTCTTCGATATTTAGTCTGGTGGTACCTCCAGGAATCGAACCAGGGACACATGGATTTTCAGTCCATTGCTCTACCAACTGAGCTAAGGTACCTAAGCGGGTGCAAATATAGCACTTACTTATAACTAGCAAAGAAAAGCATGGATAATTTTCCATTTTAATTAAGATGGTCTCATAACACATATTAATACCAATGAGTTATAGGGTCTCAATGGTATTCTTAATGAATCCAATCATCAATAAAGTAGCAATCTTAACAATGCGGTCAGGAATTATTTACTTTAATTAGCTTTGTGCCATTATTTCAAAAAGGATCAAATGAAGTTTTCCGGTTTAACATACATTCTTGCGTTTTTGCTTGCCCTTATCATAGTATTGTATGAATACAATTATAATAATGGCAATTTTATATCTCCATATTTAGTAATCCCCTTAGCGTTGGGATCTGCGGGGTACTTACTTGCACCTCAACTTGACTGGTGGTGGTACAAAAGATTTCCTCTAAAATTGGATGAGAAGATCAAAAAGATCTTTGAGAAAAATAATGAGTTTTATCGGAACCTATCTCTTGAAAAGAAGCAAATATTTGACCAGAGAATTGTATTATATATCGAAGCGAAAGAATGGCTTTATATGGGAGTACAGGAGCCAATGCCCTACGATATTAAAGCCATTATTGCATTTCAGCCCATCAGATTATCTCTTGATCAAAAGGACTTCTTATTTGAGCCATTTGACAGGATTGCTGTTTACCGGAATCCTTTCATATCGCCGGAGCACCCGGAAAGATTCCATGCAAGTGAGGTTTTTGAAATTGATGGAATTGTTCTTTTTTCCCTAAAACATGTGATGCCGGCATTTAAAGAGCCTTTACGATATTTTAATGTGGTCCTTTATGAATATGCGAAAATACTGAGAAGTACTTCAAATGATGTTGTTTTTCCGGTGGTAGGAGAAGCATTTTGGTATGACCTTTATGATGTCGCTAATTATGGGCATAGAGAGATCATGGGTGTGATAGGGTTACCGGATATAGATCCTTTTGCTGTGGCCGTTCATCATTATTTTACATATGGAACCTATTTCGGACGGGTATATCCGGAACTTTATGAATCTTTTCAATCGATCTTTAACATATATCACATCAAATCACTTTCCTCACCTGTTGATGAAGAAGAATAATTTCAGATCCATTTTCTCCATCTGAAATAAGCCAGAATGATCACCACAAATGTGATCATGAATATCCAAACCGCATAGTATCCGAAGTCCCATCTTAATTCAGGCATATGATCAAAATTCATTCCATATACTCCAACAATAAAAGTTAAAGGAATAAAAATACTGGATATTACAGTCAGGGTCTTTATGATACTGTTGGCCCTGTAATTTATTTCTGCATGAAACAGATCATATAATCCATAGATCATCTCATTGTAAGTTTCGGCATTATTACTTACCTGGACAGAATGGTCCAAAAGGTCTGCCAGATATATCTTGGTATCCGGATAAATAGATTCTGAGCTGGACAGTTTAAATTTGGATATGGCTTCCTGGATCGGAGTTACAGCTTTCATAAACTGCAGAAATTCCCGTCTGAAACTGAAAATAAGTTGCTTTAATTCTTTCCCGGGATTCTTTTCGATCTCTAATTCAAAATCTTCTATTCTATCTTCAAAATATTGGGTTGCACTACGGTAGTTATCCACCACAAGATCCATGAGGGTATAGGCAATATAATCAGGCTTCCTGGACTTAAATCTATTTTTGGTCTGTGAAATAAGATCGTGTATAGGAGCAAAAGTATCGATGGCATCTTCTTGAAAAGATATGATCACGTCATTGTTAAAGTAAATAGACATTTGTTCTTTGGCGATATTATGACTCAATTTGTCATAACTAAATGACTGGAATGATAGAAAATTTCCATTGTCCAGTTCTAAATATTTGGGGACCTGATCTACATCTAATATATCTTCAAGCAACAAGGAGTTGATGTCATATTTTTTGCCAAATAATTCAATAAGTTTAATATCATGAATACCCATTACATCGATCCAGGTCATGTTGGATCCATGTTTGATCTTTGTAATATCACCATTGTGAATAATTGCTTTATTAGATCCATTTTCATCGAAAGTAGTTACGATAAGCGTGACATCATTTACCTTTCGATCTCCTGTAAAAACCAGGCTCCCTGGTGGCAGACCGGCTTTTTTATAAATCTTAATAGGCTTTTTAGCCCTGTCTGTCTTTGAATCTTTGTAGTTTAGTTTCAATTTCAATTTACTTTAATGAATTTCCCCCTACATCATCGGACGGTTCACCGGGATCATTGATAGTTGCACTTTCATCTTTGAAACTGTTAACCCCAGGTTTGCCGGAAGAAAGTGGATTTTGAATGTTGTCTATCCGATCCATTTTGACTTTTTCTACATCAATATTATAATTTTCCTCTGAATAATTTGCTTTTTTCATATCTGCCTGTACGAAATAAGCATTTACTTTGGGTAATTCAATAATTAATGATTCAAGTAAATGGAAAGCAATCAAGTTAGAATCAATGATACTTTTAGCGGTGATCAATACCTGCATAGTAATACCTTTTTCATTTATATTGCTGATATAGATCGGCACTTCTGACTGTGAAGTAGATGGCAGCGCAGAGTCAGTCGTATCTAAGAATTTTGGATGGGAAATTATGATCCTACGGATCAATTTTTTAGCACGGCCAATGTCAGATTCATGATGTAGGATCAGGTCAACTGATTTGTTTATAAATTC
>JAYUWT010000243.1:0-4614 GCA_043753405.1 Saprospiraceae bacterium
TATTTTTATTTCTTTTTATTCTCTTACGGATTTATCCGGCCAGAGTATTTTCAGGATCAATGGAATTGTCAAAGAAGTTGAATCCAGCAATGTTGTTGATAAAGCCACAGTCACCCTGACTTCATTAAATAAAGAAGTTCTCACAGATGCTGCGGGATTTTTTTCGATTGAATATACCGGAACGTTTGAAGGCACACTTCATATTAAAAAAGAAGGATTTCTTGAAATGGATTATGTGATCCAACCACAAGATATAAATTCTTCAACACCCATTATAATTCAGGTATCGCGTGATTTGAACTATAACAGCAAGGTGCTTTCTACCGGTAGTATCCCAACCATTTCAATTGATGAAGAAGGAGGTACAGACGGTAGCCAGGAGATCAGTAGTTTGTTGTCAGCAGCAAGGGATCCTTTCATTCAGTCAGCTAGTTTTAATCTAGGGGTTTTTAGATTTAAGATCCGGGGATATGATCCGGAATATAGTTCTGTTTTATTAAATGGAATTCCAATGAATGATCCGGAAAGTGGATATTTGGTTTTCGGTGAATGGGGAGGCTTAAATGACGTGTTGAGAAATACGGATGCTAATTATGGATTAACGCCGGTCAGTTTTGGCTTTGGCAATATAGGATCCAATACAATGATCAATCTCCGTGCTTCTGAGCAAAGAAAAACCATGCGTGCTTCATACGCCATTTCCAACAGAAGTTACAGAAACCGGGTAATGGCCACTTACAATACCGGAAAATTGGCCAACGGTTGGTCATTTTCATCCAGCGCATCTTATCGTTGGGCGCAGGAAGGATTTGCTGAAGGCACATTTTTCAAAAGTATTTCTTATTTCCTGGGGATCGAAAAAGAGATCAATAAAAATCATTCCCTTGGGTTCACGATCCTGGGTGCTCCTTCACAAAGGGGTAAGAGCAACGGATCTGTACAGGAAGTATACGATCTTGTTGACAACAACTATTACAACTCAAACTGGGGCTATCAAAACGGTGAAAAAAGAAATTCAAGAGTAGGTATAACAAACAAGCCGGTAGGCATTCTAAGGCACGACTGGACCTTATCAGAAAAAATCAAACTGACCAATTTATTATCTTATCAGGGAGGATTTGAATCGAACAAACGACTTGATTGGTACAATGCAAGAGATCCCAGACCTGATTACTACAAATATTTACCAAGTGCTGCACTTGATCAGGCAGGAGCAGATATTTTATATGAACAATGGAAGAACAATCCAAACTGGCAGCAAGTTGACTGGGATTATATGTATGAAGTCAACCGCAACAAAAATGAAAGCATTCAAAATGCTAATGGCATTGCAGGAAATACAATCAGTGGCCGCAGGTCTTATTATGTTTCAGAAGATGGACGTGCTGACAACAAGATATTCAATTATAGCACCATGCTTGAGGCTGTGGTTGGTGAAAGATGGACTATACAGGGTGGATTGAATTACCAAAATTATAAAGCAAATTATTATAAACAATTGGATGATCTGCTTGGCGGTGAATTTTTTGTTGATATTGACAAATTTGCAGAAAGGGACCTGACAGGCAATTTTGACGCTGCACAACCTAACCTGGCAATACCTAATCATATCATCTATGAAGGTGACAGATACGGGTACGACTACGATATGAATGTCAGAAATGGTGGTTTGTGGATCCAGAATATATTCATACTTAGAAAATTTGATTTCTTCTTTGGTGGAAATATTGGCCAGAATACTTCATGGAGGAAAGGTAATTATCAAAATGGTCGTTTTCCAAACTTCTCTTTAGGGGAATCGGAAAAGAACAAATTTTTTGAATATGGTATCAAAGGTGGTGTCACATATAAAATAAACGGTCGAAATTATTTGATTGCCAATGCCGCATTTATCTCTCAAGCACCTCTGGTTAATAATTCCTATATTTCACCTAGGACCAGAAATGCAATTACAACCGGTTTGGTTAATGAGAAAATCACTTCTTTTGAAGGAGGTTATGAATATATAGCACCTCAACTCAAGTTTAAGGTTATTGGTTTTTTGACTAATTTTGAAGATAAAGTCACAAGAACAGCTTTCTTCAACGATATTGACGGAACTTTTGTCAATTTTAATATGACGGGCATTAAACAACAGAATGCCGGAGTAGAAATCGGTACAGAGGTCAAAATAGGTAATCGTCTTAAGGCAACCGGTGTGGCTTCTATAGGACGTTATCTATATGCTAACAATCCTATAGTAACCATAAGTAATGACAACGATGAGCTGGTCAAGAAGCTTACAGTTTATCAGAAAGGTTATAGAGTGGAAGGAACTCCTCATGAAGCCTATTCTGTAGGATTGGGATATAATTCACCAAACTTTTGGTTCCTGAATATTAATGCTAACTACGCCAGGAAATCTTTCCTGGATATGAACCCATACCGTCGGACATCTGACGTTGCAAATCCTGAATTAGTTGAACCCGGTTCAGAAAATTGGTACAAGCTCTTACATCAGGAAGAACTTGATGATGCATTTACACTGGACCTTTTTGGTGGTAAATCATGGAAAGTTAAAAAGACGTTTATCAACCTTACAGTAGGAGTTAACAACATACTGAATAATAAAACCATTATCACAGGTGGTTATGAACAAGCGCGTGTAGATTACAATCTTCAAGCTGATCCGGGAACTTCCATTATTAATAATGATAAGTTTCCACCGAAATATTTTTATGCTTACGGAATCAATTATTTCATAAGCCTTGGAGTTAGAATTTAATTAAATAGAATATTCATAATTTATATAAAATGAGCAAATTAGCTAAGTTATTTTTAACAATGTCAATCATCACATTTGTATTAAGCAGCTGTGTTAAAACTGATATTGACGAACCCCCTTATAATAAAGATTATCCATCCTTTAATGCAAATTTCAGTATCAAGGATCTGAAAGCAATGCATTCTTCTGGTGGTTTTGAAAAAATCACTGAAGATATTCTTATTAAAGCCGTTGTAATAGCAGATGATAAAAGTGGAAATTATTACAAGACCATAGTTATACAGGATTCTACAGGTGGTATGGAAGTTAAAATAAATGGTACCAATCTATTTAACATCTATCCCATAGGACGCAGGGTTTACCTGAAAGCAAAAGGGCTTACCCTTGGTGATTATAATGGCAATTTCCAGATAGGAGGAGAAACTTTTATAAATACATCAGGAGATCCTCAATTAGGTGGCATCGAAGAGCCACTTGTAGAAAATTATTTGCTGAAAGGAGAATTTAATATTCCGATTACTCCTGCTGTAAAAACTATTACTGAATTGCGTGAAGCAGATATCAATACCCTTGTTCAGATCAATGGCATAGAGGTCAGTGATGCAGATCTAGGTAAGACCTATGCAGATGCTGCTAACAAGATCACAGCGAACAGAATATTAAAAGATTGTACCAATAAATCTATAACACTAAGAAATAGCGGATTTGCAAGTTTTGCCGGATTTGTAATGCCCCAGGGCAATGGCTCTATTGTTGCAGTTTACACTGTTTTTGGTGTTACTCAACAATTATTCCTTCGGGATACTACTGATGTAGCCATGATAGGCAACCGCTGCGGTACAGGTGGTACGACGGGTGATCCAATCGATATTAGCGCAGTTAGAGTTTTATACACAGGAACTACAACAACCTTGCCTGCTGAAAAGAAAATAAAAGGTATTATTATTTCAGATAAGACATATTCCAATATTACTAATAAAAACACAGTAATATATCAACCGGGCAATAGCGGGATTACAATCAGATTTACTGAAAACAATCCTTTTAATGTCGGAGACGAAGTAGAGATCGCAGTTGGAGGGCTGGAATTATCTGAATTCAATGGGTTGCTTCAGATCAATAATGTTCCTCTTGCAAATACTTCAAGGACAGGGGTAGGCAAAACAGTTACACCATTGGTTCTGACCATTGCTCAGATCAATTCAAATGTAGAACTTTACGAGTCAACATTAGTTACGATCAACAATGCCACGTTGACAAAATCAGGAGGTAGTACTTATTCCGGCGATGTCACAATGAATGACGGAACAGGAAGTATCTCCATGTATTCTACCAGTTATTCAACTTTTGCCGGTGATGCATTTCCTGTGGGTGAAGTAGATGTGACAGGTATCGTTAGCCAGGGCGGAGCATCCAGTGCAAATCAGATCAATATAAGAAGTAAAACGGACGTAGTAGGTGGCACAATAGTTCCTGGTGGAGATCTTGATGAGAATTTTAACAGTGGTACAAATAATCAGGATGTGGCTTTAAGTGGTTGGTTGAACATCGCTGAAAAAGGGACAAGAAGATGGCAATTTAAAGAATTTGGTGGCGACACCTATGCACAAGCCACTGCTTTTAATGCCACCGACGTAGAAACTGTTAGTTGGCTAATTAGTCCCGGAATCACGCTGGATAAACCAAAGATTCTGACTTTCGAAACTGCTATGGCATTTTACAAACATAATGGCCTTGAAGTTTTGGCATCTACTAACTTTGATGGAACTAATTATGCTGCGGCAACGTGGGTGCCTTTGACAGCAACCATTTCCGGATCAGCAAACGCTGATCATGAGTGGGTTCCCAGT
>JAYUWT010000244.1:0-4610 GCA_043753405.1 Saprospiraceae bacterium
TATATGGGCCGGCACCAACCACGGCCTTAACCGTTATGATGGCTATAGTTTTAAAAAATATTATACTGACAATTCGAACACAACCGGGATATCGGACAATTCGATCATCTGCATGGCGCAGGATCATTCAGGACTATTGTGGATAGGGACAACCCGGGGATTGAATCATTTCGACCCGGAGACAGGCCTCAGCAAAAAAATACCAATTCCAGGAATGGGGCTTTCCTATTTTGTAAGAGGTATCCATTTGATAAACGATGACAGTTTGCTGGTTAAAACCGGGGTTAGTACAATTTATTTATATCTTCAAAAAAATAATCAATGGAAAATTGTTGACAAAAATAAGTATCCTAAATACAGAAAATTCTTTTTTGAGGAAGCATCAGCAACCCCTTCACTTTATTACACCGATAAAAAGGGAAAAAAATTCTTTTTCTTAAGCAACAATTCATTTGAAGTATTTGATAAGAATGGGAAAAAAATTACTGCAATAGATCCTTCATTATTTAAACTTACTATTCCACTTGTATTCTATTCATTCGCTGAATCTGACAATGGTGATGTATGGATAGGCACCTCCAAAGGTTTATTACAGTTCAGTGGATCAACACACCAATTTTCATTCAGAGAACTGATCGGTGATTCTAAATCACTAAAGGGAAATAAAGAGATCCGGAATTTATTAAAAGATAAAGATGGAAATCTTTGGCTTGGGACATTTGGTGAAGGCGTCCTAAAATGCCAGATCCAAAAAGGGCCATTTTCTTCCATTGGTCTGGAAGAGATCGCTGCCGGTAACTCTCAGTGTATGATATATGGGCTTTATCTTTGGCCGGGAGGAGTGCTTGCTGCTGCAACCGGTCTCAATAATTTTTCTCTCCTGTGGGAAAATAAGTTTGAAAGGCATTCGTCTGCACGTAAAATGAGGCTCGACAAGATTTTGTATGTTACCACCGGAAAAAAAATGGAAGATATCTCAAAGGTTCAACAAAAAATTGTCATGGATCTTTTTGCGAGAGATGAGTTACACCCTAACCATTTTTTAATCTGTGACACAGATGCTGTTGCATTGACAACTCCCATGTTTACTATTTTTAGCGGGGATACAAGTTATGGTTATTCCCATTATACCACCAATGCTTATGACGATGGGAACTTCTATTGGGCTTCATCCAACAATGGGTTGCTGAAGATAGATAAGAAAAGTAAGACCAGGACACTCTATACAAACATTCCTTCTGATCCTTTTTCTTTAAATGAGAATTTCCTTTATTGTGTGGTAGGCGATGAAAAAAATAATCTGTGGATAGGAACCAAGGGGGGTGGACTGAATTACTTTGACCGGCAGCAAAAAAGATTTTATCACTTTACCACGAAGGAAGGATTACCTGATGACGTCATATATTTTATTATTCAGGATAAAAAAGGAAATCTCTGGATGAGTACCAATAATGGACTGTCGAGATTTAATATCCTCAATAAAACCTTCGAGAATTTTTCCCGGCGTGACGGTCTGCTCAATTCAGAATTTAACCGCAATGGAGGTGTATTAACAGACGATGGTACTATGTATTTTTCAGGAACAAATGGCATAGATTATTTCAAACCCGAAACTATTACGGCAGAAAGGACAAGGCCGGGAATTTATTTTTCATCTCTTCTGGTAAATGGAAAAGAAGGATCGTTCACTAACAAAAACCCATATCGGCACTTTGAAAATAATTTTAGTTTTTATTTTACCGCCAATGATTTTATTCGCCCTACACTGGTATATTACCGCTATCGATTAAAAGAAATTGCAAAAGACTGGGTGAGGATCCAGGGAATAAATTATGTTTCATTCAACGTCCTGCCACCCGGTAGTTACAGCATGGAGATCCAGTCAAGTTATAATAATCTGCATTGGAGTAAAAGCGCAAATTATGAATTTGAAATTATTACACCCTGGTGGAATTCGTGGTGGTTTTATTCCTTGTGCATTTTGGCCATAGCAGCCTTGTTGTATAGTATTTATGCCTACCGCATCCGTCAGGTAAAAAAAGTGCAGGCCATTCGAACCAGAATCTCTCAGGACCTGCATGACGAAGTAGGAGCTACCCTTACGAGCATTTCTTTTCTGAGTGAAATAGCCGGCAACCAGGTTTCAAGCCAGGATCAGTCGACTGGAAAAACACTTCAAAAGATCGGTGAATATTCCCGG
Source organism: Saprospiraceae bacterium (assembly GCA_043753405.1). Lineage (GTDB taxonomy): Bacteria > Bacteroidota > Bacteroidia > Chitinophagales > Saprospiraceae > Parvibacillus. Next base: position 2,201 of record JAYUWT010000244.1, read on the forward strand.
GAGATGATCGGGGAAATGAATGATATTGTTTGGGCCATCAACCCGGCAAATGACAGGTTTGAAAAAATTACGGGTCGTATCCGCAATTTTGCATCTCCCCTATTGGCAGCAAAAAATATAGAATTTGAATTTCTAGCTGATGATACACTGGATGATGTCTACCTGAATATGCAACAAAGGAAAAACTTGTATCTCGTGTTTAAAGAAGCAATAAATAACGCCGTTAAATATTCGGAATGCACATTGATAACCCTTACCATTCGTCGAAAGAATAATCATATCCTCCTCAATATAACAGACAATGGAAAAGGATTTTCAGAAGGAGAAATAATAGCAGGAAACGGCCTTGCCAACTTGCGATACCGGGCTCAGGAGGTAAAGGCGGATATAAAAATAAAATCGCATCCGGGAGAAGGCACATCGGTCTTATTTACGATGCCCATCACCCAAATTACGTAGGAGAAAAAAGGAGGATTGAATTATCTTTACAGCCTAATTCTTAATATGGATGTCAGAGTTACGATTTTTGAAGACCGCAGGCCAGTAAGGGAAGCCATTTCCATGTTGGTGGAAGGCACGGCGGGCCTTGAACTGGCTTCCGCCTACCCCGACTGCAGCAATCTTGAGAGCCGCATCAAATTTTCAAAACCTGATGTAGTATTAATGGATATTGATATGCCTGGAATGAACGGTGTGGAAGCAGTTAAAATCATCAAAAAGCTTTACCCGGAAATTACCGTGGTGATGCAGACTGTATTTGACGACGACGATAAAGTATTTGATGCCATATGCTCGGGTGCTTCCGGATATTTATTGAAGGACACTCCCCCATCCCGGCTTATGGAAAGTATCAAAGAAGCTTATGAAGGCGGAGCTCCCATGAGCCCATCTATTGCTAAAAAAACACTCAACCTTTTTCAGAAGTTTCTCTCACCACTTTCCGGAAATACCAATACGGATTACCATCTCAGCAACCGTGAAAAAGAGGTCCTGGAATGGATGGTGAAAGGCCACAGTTATAAAATGATCGCTGCCAGCTGCGCAATTAGCTTTGATACAGTGCGTAGTCATATCCGTAATATTTATCACAAACTTCATGTAGCGTCTATGAGCGAAGCAGTTGCTAAAGCAATTCGCGAAAGGCTGGTTTAATCTTTAGTTTATATTACCTCACCCTAATTGCCGATTGACGGTAATTTTCCTTTTCGTTAATTTTAAGCTTGAGTTTGCATCCCTCCCCGGGGTTAATTATTACAGTTTTTATAATTCATAATTAAAATCATTAACCATGAAAAAACATCTACTCCAGGTTTTAATTTTAATGATAATTCCAATAATGAGCGCCTTTGGTCAGGTGAACGGTGATTATCAAACAATATCGAGTGGTTCCTGGACCAATGCAGGCATCTGGGAGCGTCATAACGGCATCTCATTTGTGGGAACTGGTATTGCCCCATCGCATACGGATGGAGTGATAACTATCCGAAATGCTCATAACGTGATTGTAAACTCCGCTATAATTGCGGACCAGGTAATAGTTGCCACGGGTGGTACACTGACCAATATTTCGACACTTGCTTTGAATGATGGTCCAGGTACTGATATTCTGGTTAATGGAACAATGGTTTTCAATTCAGGCAGTATAGCCGGCTCCGGAAGCATAATTATATCCAATTCTTCTAATCTTTTATTAAGCACCGCAGATGTCAAATCAACTGATGCAGGTGTAACGATCCACAACAACGGTACTATGGACTGGCAGGAAGGTGGATTTAATTTTAGCAGCGCCGTTGTAAATAACAATATTTTTAATATCAGCAGCAATGCACTCTGGCAATTTTCAGGAGGTCTCACGAATAATGGCACGATAACCAAAACCAGTGCCGGAACAACGAATATAAGCACACCCTGGAGCAACAGCGGTATCATAAACCTGAATGCCGGTACTATTTCGAGCAACTCCACATTTACCAATGCTGGTGTAATCAATTTTAATTCAGGAGCCTGGCAAAATGGCGCCACCTTCAATCATAATACTGGATCTGTCATAAGCGGGACCGGATCATTCAATAACTCAGGGATTCTGATTCTTAGCATTGATCAGGTCTTTCCATCCACACTTGTTTTCTCCAGTTCGAATACAATCAATGGCAATGGAGCATTGACAGTCAATAACGATTTTGTTATTCAGGGAACAATCAATGGTGCCGGTGCATTTTTACTCAATGGCAATGGGAACTGGCATAGCGGGACCCTGGGAAGGTCACTTACCATTGCTGGCGGTCGAACAATTTTGTTAAGTACAGATGGCGTCAAAACAACAGAAACGGGTGCTAATATCACCAACAATGGTACTTTGACCTGGCAGGAAGGAGGGCTTAATTTTGGTGGTGCTGTTGTAAATAACAAT
>JAYUWT010000245.1:0-4609 GCA_043753405.1 Saprospiraceae bacterium
AATATTTATAGATCAAGGATACCACACCTTGTTGGATCTCATTTAATTCGAGGATCTTAGAAAATAAGACAGGGCCAAATTCAGTAACAGTAGCTCTTAGCTTTGTACCTTTTTCATTTGACAATGTCAAAAATTCCACTGGGGAGGCATGAACGTTATACGGTATACCTACTTTATCCATTCTATCCTGAATTTTTTCATTCAGCGACCCTACTGCAGCAATTCCACTGAGGTCACCTTTTACGTCCATCATCAGGACAGGAACACCCTGCTGTGACAGTTGTTCAGCCAAAATCTGTAAAGTCTTGGTCTTCCCTGACCCGGTTGCTCCTGCGATGAGACCATGACGGTTCATCATTTTAAGCGGTATGCTTACCTGAGCATCTTTATAAACTGTACCATCCAAAATGGCAGCTCCCAGGATGATCTTGGGTCCATTAAAAGCATATCCTGAATGTATGGATGCAACGAATTCTTCGCTTTGAGACATATTTTATTTAAATTTCACTTTTACAAATACAGTAACAAAAGTAAACAATATATTTGTTTATCTTTGGTTCCGTCATGAGAGTACTTATATTAATTTCTTTAATATGTTTATCGGATCAATTATTTGGTCAGAATGGGGTTAATTTATTTAATAATTCAGTCAGCACCGCACTTAATAATTCATTTATAGCGGATCCATCCGTTAAAGCAGGCAGTATTAATCCTGCTAATATGACCTTTCTTAATAAATTTTATTTTTCTGTGGGCGCACAGCAATCGTTTCTGATCAAAGATGTCAATCAGGGCAATTTGGATTTGGTATTCAAGATGAAAAACAAACACGCTCTGGGTTTACAATTATATTATCATGGTAATAAGGTCTTCAGTGAAATGAAGGCAAGCTTCGGCTATGCACTCCAACTTGCAGATCAAACCAGCATGGGCCTAAGATTTCATGGTATCGTGATCACATCACCTGAGAACAAAAAAGAATTGGCAGGCACTTTTACGCTTGGCGGGCAGACACAACTTTCTCCCGAATTTGGTGTGGGAATTGTCGCATTTAATCCCGTTGGATTTTTCAGGGATAACAGTTCCAATGATCTTACACATTCTTTACAGCTGGGTATCGGATATGCTCCTGCAGAATACATTAGAATGTTCTTATCCGGTACTTTAAATGACCGTCATCCATTAAGCGTTGGTGGAGGAATAGCCTACAATATTAATAGAAAATTATATTTTTATGTGAGTGCCCAGGCTAATCCCGGGATCATTGGTTTTGGTATAGGAATTCCCTTATCTAAAGGGTCAGAAATCGATCTTGGAGGAACTCAGCATCTGCAATTAGGTTTTTCACCGAATGTCACTTATTCATATTATTCTCCTGTTAAATAAGTCAATGATCTTAACCGGGCAAAAGAAAAAGAATTACGGTTAAACAATTATAACATCTAATCTAACACGGGACTTTAATAAAATGCAGACAGAACAACAAATCTGAATTCATGAAAAAATTATTAATAGTTTCAGCCACACCTTTTGAAATATCATCCACACTGCTATATTTAGAACTAAATTTCAAGGTGAATGGCAATGTTTTTAGGCAGGATAATATCGAGGTGCAAGTCCTTATTACCGGGATTGGTTCGATCAATATGACTTTCAACCTTACAGCTTTGTTAAGTACAAATCCTGCCTATGATCTGGCGATAAATGCCGGATTAGGTGGTGCTTTTGATACCACCTCCACATTGGGTGAAGTAGTAAATATTGTGAAGGATACTTTTGCTGATATTGGTGTTTTCGAACAGGATAATAAATTTGTCTCAGCATTTGACCTCAAGTTTATCGATGGAAATGATTTTCCATTTTCAAATAATTGGTTAGTTAATCCAGATAATGAAGGAAATTTTTTACCCAATCGGACCGCGATCACTGTCAATACGGTGTCAGGGAGTGCTATTAGTATCATGCAGGTCAAAGAATTTAAAGCAGATATAGAGTCAATGGAGGGGGCAGGTTTTGCATTTGTGTGTGGTAAATTCGGGCAAAAATATTTGCAAATAAGGGCAGTTTCCAATTATATTGAGCCCCGGAACAGAGGCAACTGGGAGGTAGAACTTGCACTCGCCAATTTGAATGAAGTATTGATACAGATGATCAATTCTATGACAGAAAGTTAGAATACTTTCGCAAGAAATATTTAAACTATAATGCTAAAAAGTTCGCTTCTTTTAATTAAACTTGTCTCTTGTAAAAAACAATAAAAATTATCATGGCCAGATCAAATAGAAAGAGTCATTCCAGGGGTGGAATTTCAAGAAGAAGTACAAATACGAGTGCGGGATCACAAGACGTTAAACTAACTAAAGAACAATTGGCAGAGGATGCAAAAGATCAGAAAAAGTTTTATATGATCCTGGGTGCCTTGACCATAGTGGTTTTAATTATTATTTACTTTCTGTATTTCAGATAATCTGCTGATAATTAATTGAACTTTTTCTTTAGAAACCATAGGTCATCGTTCAGGTTAAATCCGACCTGAAACTTTATATATGTCTCATCAAAATTAGATCCATAGGTTTTCTTGCCTGCTTCCAGTCCAAGATTTACATGTGAGATCTGTCGATTCATAAATATTGGAAAGCCAAAACCTATTGTACCGGCGACTACTTTAGCTTGTACTCCCTCCAGTTCCAAAGGCATGGTACCTGTTCTAAATCCCAGGCGGTATTTAGATCGTTTCAAAAACGAACCATATGAATTTGGCTCCGGACACCACTCACCACCTATTTTCCATATGCCTGAATTGTTATAGTTGGCCTCCAGGCCTTTTAACGCATATTGGTCAAATATTAAGGCGTCATAATTAATGTTTACTTTCCAGTTAGAACCTTTCTGGTATGAGACCCCAAAACCATATGCACTATTATAATTATTTTTCGTTACTTCTCCATTTATTACAGAGAGCGTATCACCCAAACCAGTGCCTATCTGTGAACTGTATGTATAATTTACTGAGGTGAGATTTGATTGTAATTTAGCCATCGGTTGAAACGTTGTACCTATAGTCAATTTCTGTTCTTTGTCATAATCAGTCTTTTTGCCATTGGTCATAGGATTGAATATATGGGTATACATACCTGAGAAATCAAATAAAAATCCTTTAGCATATATTTCAGATTCAAGAGATGTGATATAGTTAAACTCCACATTATAATCTGAAAATGCTATTTCTTTCCTCCTATGAATTTTTCCGAAAATATATTTTGCTCCAATCCCGAAAGCAAATCCCTTATAAGATATTCCATTATTATAAGAAAGCTTATAAGTGCCCCCTGTACCGCCTTGTCCATTAAGGATATTGCCCGCTACAGGATCTGAGGTTGTAAATTGATAGTTGTATGAAACCTGAGAATAAGGACTGAGAGCTAAGCCCATACCCCAATGTATTTTTCTGTCTTTTTTCTCCAACAATTCATTGTAAGGGCTAAAAACAGGAAAAGCCAAAGAAAGATGGCTCAATTGGCCACTCCAGTATGAATAATCAGAAATGCCATTCGTCAAAGTTGAACGTTTTGCATTGATGCCTACTTCAAAAGATGTAGATTGTAAAAATGAATATGATGCTGGATTGGATATGTTTGCATGATACCTGTCGTTGAAAGTATTATTTGCCCAACCTGTTGTAAAAACTGCAGTCTGATCATTGTCCAGAAATTCTCCCATTCCAAAATTGGAGATCGGGTTATGAAGTTGCTGTGCCGCGATGCTTCCCACCATAAGGAATAATAAAAAAGTAATGGTGAATATTTTTTTAAACATTTGTTTTTAATATTTCATTAAGACCTTCTAATACCAGGTCAGGTTTAATAACGTATGAATCTTTTAAAAAGTGGCTAACCAATACAGAATTACCTCCTGCCAATATTATTTTTAGTGGAGTATATTTCTCCATATATTTTGCTCTGTAATATTCTACTTCTGCTACTATACCATGAATAGCACCATTTCTCAGTGCCTGCTCAGTATCCATTCCATACAGACTGAACTCGCCGTCAGTAGCTGTCAAAGGTAACTGATCTGTATAATTATGTAGCGCCTGTAACCTCATTTTTAATCCCGGCGAAATATTACCTCCTAAAAACTCACCTTTATTATTTATAAAATTGATGGTCATCGCTGTACCAAAATCAATTACAACATTATTGGCGAAAGGAAAAGCAGCATGAGCGCCCACGGCTCCTGCAAGTCTGTCTTTACCTAAAGTTTTGGGGGTTCTGTATTTATTTTTAATTGGGATGGCTGTGTTTTCATCCAGAATGATAGTCTTACGGGCATGTAAATATGCAATGTTTTCAGGAGTGAGGGAACGGGTGGCACAGATGATGCTTCTGCCGATCTTATTCTCTTTAAATATTTCTTCTATATCAAGGGATGTAAGTTCTTCCCTTATAATAACTTTCATAAGTGCACCTTCATTAAATACACCATACTTTATCCGGCTATTACCCGCATCTATAGCTAACTCCATGTATTATTAATGTTTAAAGTGTCTTATTCCGGTAAAATACATAGCCATATCATGTTCATCACAAAATATTATTGAATCATTGTC
>JAYUWT010000246.1:0-12574 GCA_043753405.1 Saprospiraceae bacterium
GTCCCTACAGTTTATTATTTTTCATTCATACATAATGTCTTACAATATAAATCTATATAAACTGGTTACCGTGGCAAGCGAATGCGCTAAAACGCTAAAGCGCCAAGGCGCTAAGAAATCGTCTTATTCTCTTCATCAATCACCGCAAATTCCAACGGTTCACTATCAACTATCGGTAGCATTGTGTCTTCGTATTCGCTGATAGCAAGGAACAATTCTTCTGATTCTGTTGCTTTTTCTGTGTCTTTAAATATGGAAAGTAATTTTGCAACTGCTTCCTCATATTCTGTTTCGTTGTTAATTTTCATGCTTTATATAGTTATTAGGTTATAAACTTTTTAGATAACCTCCGTCCACCGGAAGGTTGATGCCGTTGATATATCCAGCAGCCGGACTTGCTACAAATGCTACCACATTGCCAATCTCATTCGGGTTGGCAAGCCTTTTTACCGGGATCTGTTCCAGATAGGTTTCGATCAAAACTTCCACATCTACATTTTTATCTTTGGCCCTTTGTTCCATCAATGCTGAAAGTCGGTCTGTCATCGTATAACCCGGGAGTATATTGTTGACCGTGATGCCGTAAGGACCCAGTTCAAAGGCCAGTGATTTAGACCAGTTGCCCACAGCACCTCGAATCGTATTGGAAACTCCCAATCCTATGATTGGTTCTTTAAGACCAATGGAAATGATATTGATTATCCTTCCATAGCTTGCTTTCTTCATGTATTCAAAACTATGTTTTACAATGACCTGATTACTTAAAAGTAAATTATCAAATCCGGCCTGAAGATCATAAAGTGAAGCATCGATCATTTTACCACCTTTAGGCCCTCCACTATTCAGTACCAGGATGTGAAAACCCTGTCCTATGGTGGACAGACGTTTGGAAACTTCCTGCGGATTGGATTGATCAGCTGTGATAAAACGGTGGATCTGACCTTGTGTTTTGTCAAGTAACTTCAGAGATTCACTAAGGCTATCCGTATTGCGGGCAAGTAAGGTAACATTGCAACCCAGGTTTGACAATTCGATGGCACTTGCAAGTCCTATGCCCTTGCTGCCACCACATACTAAAGCATATTTATTTGCTAAGGAAAGGTTCATCTATTAATGCTATATTTATATAAAGTATTGGAAGCTTCCAATATTTAGGTTAATTTTATCTCAAATATCTTTAAATTTATTGATAAAAACAATTCACAATGATCGCAAGACCATTTAATCTGCTAAAGTGGATAGAAGAAAATAAAACCCTGCTTCAGCCACCCGTCGGCAATAAACAAATATATCTTGACAATGATGATTTCATCGTTATGGTAGTTGGCGGACCTAACGGACGCAAGGATTTTCACTTTGAAGAGGGTGAAGAATTGTTTTATCAGATCAAAGGCGATATCGAAGTCAAGATCATCAATAGTGAAGGAAAAATGGAACGGATCCCTATCAGGGAGGGGGAAATGTTTTTACTCCCACCTCGCATTCCGCATTCCCCGCAACGACCTGCTGACACCGTTGGCCTGGTGATAGAGCGTCACAGGGACCAGGGAGAAGTGGATAAATTATTATGGTTTTGTGATAATTGCAGCTCACCGATCTTTCAATCCGGCTTTGAACTGAAGGATATCGGAACCCAGATCAAGGCAGCAATTCAGGATTATAACGCTAATGAAGAGGCACATGTTTGTGAACAATGCGGGCATGTTAATTAAGAAGTCAGAAGTCAGAGGTCTGAGGTCAGAAGTCAGAGGTCAGAAGCCAGAGATCAGATATCAGAATTTCAGATTTTCACAGAGATTTAATAAAGCGCCGTGCAACTCTTTTTAAAACTCTGTACATCTCTGTGATAATCATTGCATATCTCTTGTTTCAGCTCAACTATCCACTTTCAACTATCCACTTTCAAATAAATTAGGCCAACGCTATTAGCCAACACTCCCATCCTCATTCAGCTTTCTGTACAAATTATAATAATATCCTTTCGAAGCCATAAGTTCTTCGTGATTTCCGTTTTCGATCACGCGACCTTCAGACATCGTGATGATCCGATCATACTGGAAGATATTATTGATCCTTTGGGTAATGATGATCATCGTTTTTGAACCCTCGAAATTATTCAGATAAGAAGCAATTCTAAGTTCTGTGTCAGTGTCCACTGCAGAAAGACTGTTGTCTAAAATTAACAGGTCCGGTTCACCGATCAATGACCTCGCAATAGAGATTCTTTGCTTTTGACCTCCCGATAGCGTTACACCTCTTTCTCCTACAACAGTTTCATAAGTTTTAGGCAGATTGAGGATGTCATCATGCACAGAGGCATAAGCTGCATATTTTTCAACATCTTCCTGAACATGGTCATTTCTGAGACCAAAACCAATATTATTACTGACACTATCAGAAAACAAAAATGAATCCTGGGGCACATAACCAATGTGGTCACGCCAGGATTTTATACTGTAAGACGCAATATTTTTATCGCCGACCAATATTTCTCCGCTGGTAGGTCTGTACATCTGCATCATCAGATAGGCTATTGTACTTTTGCCTGAAGCGGTCTCACCAATGATGGCCGTCTTGCTACCCTTAGAAATAGTAAATGATACATTTTTTACAGCTTCGATCCCCGTATCAGGATATATGAGGGAAACATTTCTAAATTCAATATCTTCTGTGATTTTATGAATAGGAGCTTCTCCGTTTTTGAAACTTATATCCGAACTCATAAATTCATTGATCCTGGTTTGCGAAGCTGCAGCCTGTTGAACCAATGACGCTGTCCAACCTAAAGATGTGATGGGCCATGTGAGCAGAGTGATGTAAATAAAAAATTCAGCAATATTGCCCGGTGTGATCTCGCCTGCCATCACTTGTTTACCACCCACCCAAAGTGTAAGAGCTGAAGAGATGCCGATCACAAAAAGGATAATTGGGAAGAACAAGGATTCTACCTTGACTCTTTTCATATTCTTTTGAAGATATATTTCACTTTCAGAAGCAAAAAATTCACCCATCCTTTGTTCCTGGGCATAACTTTTGACATCTCTTATCCCTGCGAATATTTCCAAAGAGATTGAACTTAGCCTTGACAATTGGGTTTGGATCGCTGTACTCCATATATTGATCTTTTCACTAACCTTAAAAATGCTCCACGAAAGAAAGGGCAACGGAATTAGCGTATATATTGCCAATGTTGGATTGACATCAAACATGGCATATATCACCAGGACGAACAATGTTATGAGGTTAAAACCGTAAAGCAAGGCAGGTCCAAGATATTGGCGCACCCGGGATACATCTTCCGTCATGCGCGCCATAAGGTCTCCTGTAGAATGTTTTTTATAATAAGTGGTGTCCAGATATTGGGCGTGTGCATACAGTTCTTTTCGCATATCATATTCCACAAGCCTTGACATGACAATGATGGTCTGTCGCATAAAGAACATGAAAACGCCCATGATCAGGGCTTGTACAATTACAAAAATCCCAAACCAAATAAGATTTAAGACAATAAATTCCTGCATGATATGCGCATGAGATGAACCTTTGACCAGGCTGTACATCGGAACCGTCTCGATGATCATATCCATAGCTTCTCTGAAATACTGTGGCTGTAGGACCCGGAAATAATTGGATATTGCTATAAATAAGATACCGCCAAGTATGTAGTACTTGTATTTTGTAAAGTATTTATTGAGAGCGCCAAGACTTTTTAAGGAGGAGAACATGAGGTAAATATAATAAGAAGTAAGATGTGAGGATGTGAGAAAGTGAGAAAGAGTCAAAAGAAAGTCAGAAAGAGTCAGAGATAGTCCTGGCGCATCTTAGCGTTATAGCCCTTTGTGAAACTTTGCACCCTTGGAGAAACTTTGTGTTACAACCCTTTGTGGAACTTTGTTTTTCTTTGCGAAACTTTGTGAAACAGCTCCTCCCTATATACCAAAATCGAAATTGTCAAGTTATATATGCCTAAAGCCAATCTTTATGAAAAATGCCCTTATATTTTTTGCACTAGTATTAGCATGGTCTGTTTCTTTTTCACAGAATCTGATCAAGGATCCCGGGTTTGAGTCTGTTTATCTTTACAAAAAAGGAAAAAGGGAACATTTTGCATACAAGGACTGGACATTTTTATCAATTATACCCATGAATACCTGGGCTGGTGCGCCTGATTTTTCAGAGTATAAAAGCAGATCAACTGCTGACAAAATAACCTATTCATATTTTACTCCTTATTCTGGAAATAGTTATTTAAGCTCAGTTTATGCAATTGAAAAAAATATTTATCAGGGTAAATTGATTCAACCACTTATCAAAGGACGCAAATATAAATTTTCGTGTCAGTATATGTTCGGAGGGGATATCATGTCAACTAAACTCATCGAACAAAATCTCAATTACAATATGGGAGTTTTATTTACAAAAAATGATATGTCTGACTCCGCTTCCATAAAAAAACTTAATAGTGATGTTGAATTACCAAAACACATTTCGATCAATACTTATAATTATAAAAGAGACAATAATAAATGGAAATACTTTGAAAGTGAATTCGAAGCAGTTGACAATTACGAATATATTCTCATCGGCAGTTTTCAAAAACTAATGGATAAAAGCCCCTTTCCTCCGAATGTCAATTATGGAATTGGTTTTAGATTTGATGAATTGACGCTGGTTGAAATACGATAATCCTAATGAGCCCTTTGTGAAACTTTGGTTTTCTTTGTGATCCTTTGTGAAATAGCATTAAAGTTAGGAGGTTAAGGGGTTAGGAAGATAGAAGGGTCTTAAAAAGAATAATTCTGTTGTCTCTCTGTAAACTCATTTTAAGACTCTGTGTAGCTCTGTGATAACCTTCATTTCACATTGCATCTTTCCTGGGACTAGGTGAAAAAGCTCTTTGCGCAACTTTTCCTTCTTTGCGCAACTTAGCGTCATAGCTCTTCATTAAACTTTCCGACATAACCCTCTATTTCTTCAATTTTCTTAAATATTATTATAGTTTTGTCCTATAATTCTATAAATTAAGTGTAAAATTTACACTAAGCATAAAATTTACAATGGACAAGATCATTACGTTAGACGAATTTATCATCCACCACCAACAGGAATTTGATCAGTCTTCAGGCGCACTCACCGGACTTCTCAGAGATATCGGCGTTGCAGCTAAGATCATCAACCGTGAAGTAAATAAAGCCGGCCTCGTAAATATCCTGGGAGTCGAAGGTTCTGAAAATGAATCCGGAGACCTTGTTCAAAAACTGGACATATTCGCCAATGAAAAACTCATCAATGGCTTGAAAAACAGTGGCGATGTATGCGGGATTGCTTCAGAAGAAATTGATGACATCATGCCCTTCAAATCACTTGCGAAAAAGGCTGCCAAATATGTTGTGCTTTTCGACCCGCTAGATGGTTCGTCCAACATTGATGTCAATGTTTCTGTTGGCACGATATTCAGCATATATAAAAGGTTAAGCCCGGAAGATCAGGACTGTGATCTGCAGGACTTTTTACAAAAAGGAACACAGCAGGTTGCCGCCGGCTATGTACTTTACGGAACTTCCACTATTTTGGTTTATACCACGGGTAAAGGTGTCAATGGATTTACCCTTGATCCTTCAATAGGTGAATTCTGCCTGTCACACCGCGACATCAAGATCCCTAAAAATGGTCTTTTCTATTCAGTTAATCAGGGCTACTATCTGAAGTTTGACCTCGAGATGAGGAGATACATCGACCATTGTTCAGACAACAACCTTGGATTGAGGTATATTGGTTCGATGGTATCAGATATCCACAGGATCTTGTTCCAGGGAGGAATATTTTTATATCCAAATACCAGAAAATATCCTTTGGGTAAATTGCGCATGCAATACGAATGCAACCCTATGGCTTTCATTGTAGAGCAATGCGGTGGCAAAGCCATCAACACTTCTCTCCAGAGAATAATGGAATTCGAACCAAGTGAATTGCATCAACGATCTACTATCGTGGTAGGTTCGCCGATGATGGTGGACGAGATGCAGCAGTTTGTGGAGAAATACAGCCCCATGATTTAGTTCAGTTAACAGCGAACAGTGAATAGTGAACAGTGAGAGTGGGCGGTACTTCCTGTTCTTATTTTCAGGCGATTATTTAAATTTTTATTGAGCGACCAGCTACGCTATGTCGCTTGATGATGTCGCCCTTTCAGGGCTGCGAGGTCAGAAGGCAGAGGTCAAAGGTCAGATTTCAGACGTCCGATGTCAGAAGTCAGAAGTCAGAAAATAGTACAGAAAGGTGTAGTAACTTCCTTTAAAAGAATTTAAATGATCATTTGTAAAACAAGGCCATCAGCCATTAGCTAGCAGCTATCAGCCCGCCCAATCTGGCGCTAAAGCCAATTCCCGCTGCATTCAATCCCGCATAACATCTGCAACCTCCGCTGTCGGTGCATCTGTAGCGCGGAACTTCGCTTCGCTGCGCCTTCAACACTCAACATTCAACAATTTCAAAAATTATTCTTCAAACCAGGAAAGGTCAGCATTAATATAAACAGCTACTTGTCCAAATGCAGGGATCTCATTGATCAGGTCCGTTAATTTAAAATATTCCCTTCTGAATTCAAGATAATAGTCCTCATGTTGGGCCGCGATAAGTTTTTTAAGCCTTTCTGCCCGTTTTACGACATAGGTACCGATGGTGACGAGGTCGTAGTAACTTTTACGTTTGAGTTTTGCTTTGACTGCTTCCAGGTAAGAATTGAAAAGCTGGAAAGTGAGTTCGATCTCACCTATCTTGTCTTTTGTAATTTTTACATGGCGTGTGATTCGGCTGCTATAATCCCTCAATCTAGAAAGTACCAACCCGGCATTAAGATAATATGCATCCAGTTCTTCTACTTCTTTTTCTATCAGATTTGAAATATTTTGTTTCCTGAATTCTGTGGTCTCTCCAAGTTCAATGAGCTGAAATTCCAACTGTTCAGCCAACAGACCATCCTTTCTTATCAGCCGCATCAGCAACTTATCCTTTTCTTTTGTAGGCATCATGGTGATCTCCTTCACGAGCTCCTTTGACAATATTACCCGGGGCATAAAATGTATTTTATCTTTCTAATAACAAAAAATGCCACCAAAGTTTTCCTTCAGTGGCATTTTAAATATTTTAAAATCTAGAGTGCAGATTCTGACATCTGATTTCTGACTTCTGACATCTGATTTCTAGTATCTATAGTATTCCGGCTTGAATGGTCCCTGGACCTGTACACCGATATAATCAGCCTGATCCTTTGATAGTTCTTCCAGTTCCACTCCGATTTTCGCCAGGTGAAGTCTTGCTACCATTTCATCCAGATGTTTAGGCAACATATAAACTTTGTTCTCGTATTTACCGGCATTTTCCCAAAGTTCCATTTGAGCAAGAACCTGATTGGTAAATGAATTGGACATTACAAATGAAGGGTGGCCTGTACCGCAACCAAGATTTACCAGACGGCCTTCTGCAAGGACGATCACGTCTTTGCCATCGATGGTATATTTATCTACCTGAGGCTTGATCTCAATTTTTGTAGAACCGTAATTTTGGTTTAACCATGCCATGTCGATCTCATTGTCGAAGTGGCCGATATTACATACTACAGTTTTATCCTTCATTGCTTTGAAGTGGTCAGCAGTAAGAATGTTTTTATTGCCAGTAGCAGTTACAATGATATTTGCTTCAGCTACAGCATTTGCCATTTTTTTAACTGCGAATCCGTCCATGGCAGCCTGTAATGCGCATATCGGATCGATCTCGGTGATGATCACCCTGCATCCGGCACCCTTCAATGAAGCAGCTGATCCTTTTCCAACGTCGCCGTATCCTGCCACTACAGCTACTTTGCCGGCCATCATTAAGTCAGTTGCTCTTCTGATAGCGTCCACACAAGATTCTTTGCAACCGTATTTATTATCAAATTTCGATTTTGTCACAGAGTCATTGATGTTGATCGCCGGGAGCGGCAAACTGCCATTCTCAACTCTTTCATACAGTCTGTGAACACCGGTGGTGGTTTCTTCGCTGATACCTCTGATATTCGCAACCAGTTCAGGATATCTGTCCAATACCATATTGGTAAGATCTCCACCATCATCAAGAATCATATTTAATGGCTGGCCATCAGAAAATGCGAACAAGGTCTGCTCGATACACCAGTCAAATTCTTCTTCATTCATACCTTTCCATGCAAATACCGGGATTCCTGCTGCTGCAATAGCCGCCGCTGCATGATCCTGAGTAGAAAAAATATTGCAAGAACTCCAGCTAACTTCAGCACCAAGTTCGATGAGAGTTTCGATCAAAACTGCGGTTTGGATCGTCATGTGAAGACAACCGGCTACGCGTGCACCCTGAAGTGGTTTGCTATTTCCGTATTGTTCTCTTAAGGACATAAGGCCCGGCATTTCTGCTTCAGCCAGTTCCATTTCTTTTCTACCCCAAGAGGCCAATGAAATGTCTTTTACTTTGTAAGTCAATTGCTTATCTGTAACTTCCATAAATAATTTTAATTTTTTATAACGGGCGCAAAGGTACGAAGTAATTCATAATTCAGCAAAGAAATCAGATACTAGATTCTAGACTCTAGACTCTAGACTCTGGATAGAGGAAAGTGTCGGAGGATGTCCCCCTTTGGAGGAGGTATATGGGTGGAATTTTGAGAATTTCAATTAAATTATAGTCTGTTCACTATTTGCAGTTCTACATATCGTTCAGCTGAAAAGGTAGCCCCTGACGGGGCAAGTTGGCTCTTGATGTTGTAAATGTTACAAACAGGTAGGGCATCCGGCCCAAATTCTGATGTAAAACTTGCTGTCATCATTCGTTTTTCATCATTCGCTTTTCATTTTCAATCATTCATTTTACATTACTCATTTCTATAATCAAGGAAAAGTAATTATGTGATGCAGTGCCTGCTCTCATTATTCATTATTCATTGTTCATTATTCATTGTTCATTATTCATTGTTCATTATTCATTGTTCATTATTCATTGTTCATCATTCATTATAAACCTTTTCTTTTTTTATTCTTTGATATAAGGTTGTAAAATTTGAAATGTGTAACTTTGCAGCTTTTTTTATTTCATATTTTTAGTTGAGGATTTAAATACCATATGCCAAAAGCAAAAACACAAAAACCGGATGAATTTGTCCCTGCCAATAAATATGACAGGTTCAATATCATTATTAAAGGGGCTCGGACCAACAATCTTAAAAATGTTGACCTTACCATCCCTAAAAATAAACTCATCGTAGTGACCGGTGTGTCAGGTTCCGGCAAATCCTCTATAACCATGGATACCCTCTATGCTGAAGGCCAGAGACGTTATGTGGAAAGCCTATCCAGTTATGCGCGCCAGTTTCTGACCAGGGTAAAAAAACCGGACGTAGATTACATCAAAGGAATTTCCCCCGCTATCGCAATTCACCAGAAAGTCAGTTCTGCCAATGCCCGAAGCACTGTGGGCACCTTAACTGAAATATTTGATTATCTGCGGTTGTTGTATGCCAGAATAGGTCGAACATTTTCTCCACTTACGGGTAAAGAGGTCAAAAAAGACAGTGTCTCCGATATAGTTAATTTCATAAGTGAACAGGAAGAAGGAAATAGATATTCTGTGTTGAGCCCATTTTACTACAATGAAGGTCACGAATCACTTAGGATCGTCCTCAACAGATTTGAGCAAAAAGGCTTTAACCGCGTTTACGTGGGCGGGAAAATGACAAGGATCGATGAGATAGAATACCACGAAACAAAAAGTAAATCGAAAACAAAAAATTCCGCCGACTGCACTGGTTATATAGTTGTCGACAGGATCATCGTAAAAAAAGATGACGATGAAAATTTCAAGAGGATAGCAGACTCAGTTCAAACAGCCTTGGCTGAAAGTGTGGGCAAATGTGCCCTTATGGATGAATCCGGCACTATATCTCAATTCAGTACAAAATTTGAAGAGAATGGACTTACCTTTGAAGAACCTACAGTAGCATTATTCAACTTCAACAGCTCTATCGGTGCCTGTCCGGTATGCGAAGGTTATGGCCTGGCCATTGGTATCGATGCTGATAAGGTCGTCCCAAATAAACACAAGACATTATATGACCATGCCATCGCACCATGGTCAGGAGAACGAGGTGCTACCTATTTTTCCCACATGATCCGCGGAGCAGCAAAAGTTGGTTTGTCCATACACAAACCTTTCAATACCCTTAGCCAGACTGAGATCGACATGATATGGGAAGGAACTAGGGAATTTGCCGGCATCAATACTTATTTTAAAGAATTGCAGGCTTCTTCCTATAAGATTCAGGATAGGGTTGCACTGGCAAGATATCGCGGAAAAACAGTTTGTGCAGCATGTAAGGGCAAACGGTTAAGAAAAGAAGTTTTATATATTAAAGTCGACGGCAAAGATATTGCAGATCTTGGCAATATGGATATCCTTCAGTTGCATGATTTCTTTAAAAACATCACTTTGGATGAACACGACCGTTCTATATCTTTAAGAATTTTGATGGAGATACAGAGCCGTCTTTCCACGATGGTTGCCATAGGCCTGGGTTATCTATCCCCACAAAGACCTGCGGCCACATTGAGTGGGGGAGAGACTCAAAGGATCCATTTGACGAGATTGCTGGGAAGCAATTTGACAGGATCCATGTATTTGCTTGATGAACCGTCAGTTGGTCTTCATCCCCGTGATACCAACAATCTTATCGTAGCATTAAAGAAACTTCGCAATCTTGGAAACACAGTGATCCTCGTCGAGCATGAAGAAGAGGTAATTAAACATGCCGATTATTTGGTAGATATGGGACCTGAAGCCGGTATCCAGGGAGGTGAGGTCATCTTTACAGGCAATTATAGTGACATAAGTTCGAGCCCTGTCAATAATAGCCTGACCATCGATTATCTGCTTGGGCGGAGGAAGATCGAAGTCCCATCACAAAGGAGGGTTGGTAGAAGTTTTTTGAAAATGGAAAAGGTATCTCTACACAATTTAAAAGAAGCTGATGTATCCATTCCGCTCAATTGCATTGTATGTGTCACAGGAGTGTCAGGCTCAGGTAAGAGTTCATTGATCAAAGGCGTATTATACCCTACATTGGAAAATGCTATCCAGAATGAGCTTTCCGAAATTTCGACGAATCTTTTGCAACGATTATCAGGTGATATTAAAAGGATCAATAAAGTAGAGATGATAGACCAGCAACCTATCGGTAAATCTTCACGGTCCAATCCTGTGACTTATGTAAAGGCTTATGATTATATCAGGGACTTGTTTACCTCACAGCCTATGTCTAAACTTAGAGGATTTAAGCCGAAACATTTTTCATTTAATGTAGAAGGCGGAAGATGTGAAACGTGCAAAGGAGAAGGAGTGACCGTAGTTGATATGCAATTTCTTGCCGATGTGACCCTTGTCTGTGAGGAATGTAAAGGTATGAGATTTAAAAATGAAGTGCTCGATGTCAAATACAAAGACAAAAACATTTTTGAGATCCTTGAAATGGATATCAGGGAATCTGTAACATTTTTTGAAGGACATAATGATATCATCAATCGTATCTTACCCTTGGATGAGATCGGGCTGGGATATGTGAAGCTTGGTCAATCTTCTTCCAGCCTATCCGGAGGTGAAGCTCAACGAGTAAAACTTGCAAGTTTTCTTACCAAAGAAAATCGAGTGCCGCACACCTTGTTTATATTCGATGAACCAACAACAGGACTGCATTTTGAAGATGTAAGAAAATTGCTGATCGCTTTAAATAAACTCATTGAAAAAGGTAATTCCATCATCATTGTAGAACACAATATGGAAGTTATCAAATCAAGTGATTACCTCATCGATATCGGACCGGAAGGTGGAGCTGCCGGAGGTAATATTTTATATCAGGGAGTTCCGGAAGGACTATTGAAGGTAAAGGCAAGCCACACAGCGAAATATTTGAAATTATAAATTATAAATGGAGAGCCGGCCTTACTTCCTGATAGAAATGACCGCAACCCTCAACTGTACTTATTAAAATAACAATTAATAATTAACAATTAACAATTAACAACTAACAACTATCTCAGCGCGTCCTTTTAACTTCCTAACCTCTTAACTTCTTAACCTTCCTCATGAAAAAGAAAAAACCAAATAAATCCCGCACCCGACTGTACAATCCGCATGATGGAAGTACGAGGCCTGCTGTCCAGGTCCACGAAGACAAAAGAAAAAAGGTAAAGTATAAGAAGATCCATATAGATCGGGATGAGCTAAAGAATGAGAGTGAGTAATGGCTATTGGCTTTGTAGAGTAAATGAGGATACTTACGTTTTATAAAAATTGACAATGGAAAATTGACAATTGACAATTTTGGCGAAGATGAAACTGATCTACAGAATCAAAGATGTCTTTCGGAGCAAAATGAAAGCAAGGATTTCATCCTCAGTGCCCTCTCATCTAATTCAATACTCTTTCCGATCATGAAGTAAATTTCCACTTGTCTGATCTACTTTATATATCTCGAATTAAGATCTAGTTTAATTTCTTTGTGTTTTTTGTGTAA
>JAYUWT010000247.1:0-4590 GCA_043753405.1 Saprospiraceae bacterium
CTTGTTTGTTTTGGTTTTCAAGTCTTGCTTGTGAATTCGAGCACCGCGTCGGTAGTGACTTTCGCTTGACCTCTGACCTGACCTGTGACTTCTGATCTCTGACTTCTGACCTCTGACTTCTGACCTCTGACTTCTGACCTCTGACTTCTGACCTCTGACTTCTGACCTCTGACCTCTGACCTCTGACTTCTAAACCGCCACAGGCTCCTCCAATCTGATTGTAAAATTGAAAGTATCTTCTATTTCTCCCGTTCTTAATTGGTTTATTGTATTTTTTAAGTTGGAAGATAAAGTCCAGTTAGACTCATTAAAATTGATGGTCTGATCTTTGTAGGTCATAGCACTTACATTCGTCACAACTGCTGCAGTGCCGGCTCCAAACATTTCCACTAAATTTCCTTTAGCATATTCATCCAATACTTCATCGATCGAAATAAGTTTCTCTTCTACCTCTATTCCTCGTGACTTCAAAATTTTGATCAATGTATTTCTCGTGACACCTTTAAGTATGGCACCATCTTCTGCCGGTGTCAGTACCTTATCTTTCAGAACAAAGAATATATTCATGGTCCCTACTTCCTGCACATATTTATTGTAAATAGCATCCAGCCATAAGATCTGATCAAAACCTCTTTCTCTTGCCATTTTAGCAGGATAAAGAGAAGCTGCATAATTACCAGCTGTTTTTGCTTCACCTACACCGCCTTTTACTGCTCTAACATAGTGATCTTCTGCAAGTAACTTAACAGGTTTTGCATAGTAAACACCTGAAGGACAAGCCATTATAATCAATCTGTATGTCGTTGAAGCTGCTACGCCCAGAAATTCATCTGTTGCAAACATGAATGGTCGGAGGTACAATGATGATCCGGGTGCAGAAGGGATCCAATCCCTTTCGATTAAGACAAGCGTTTTCATTGCTTCCATCATAATTTCAAAAGGAAATTCAGGCATACACATTCTGATAGCCGATCTGTTTAACCTTTCAATATTTTTTTCAGGGCGGAATAATATGGGTGTTCCTTCTTTATCCTTACTGGCCTTCAACCCTTCAAAGATAGACTGGCCATAGTGGAGCGCCATATTAGCCGGGTGGATCTCCATTTTTTCTAACGGAACTATCCTGTGGTCTTGCCATTCACCATCTTTATAATCCGACATGAACATATGATCGGAAAAGGACTTGCCAAATCCAAGATTGTCAAAATCAACTTCGTCAATTCTTGAATTACTTACTGTTGTAATACTTATATTTGTCATATGCAAAAAGGTTTATTTACAAATGTAACAATTAAAAATCAAAATATCCAAAACATATTTTTAACAATAATATAATTATATTTTTTTTAATACCTGTTTTAGAGAGCTTTAACAAATTTTATTCTGAAAATGACATTTCAACAAATAAAAATATATCGCACCAGAAATAAAAGTAATCCATTATTTTTTTCTGAAAATTTCAAAAAAAAATTAATTCTTATCCTTTCGGAAAATGAATTGAATAATGACCTGTATGTTGACAATCTCAATAAAACATCTGCTGCTTTAGGATTGGATATTGAAGAGGATGTTTATATGTGTGGTATTCCGGATCAGTATTTATTTAATTGGTCAGGCATCCTGGAATTAAAAGATCCGTTGATCCTGGTATTTTTTGGAGCTGATGTGTCAGGTTTAGAGGAATTATCTCTAAACAAAGATTTTAAACTGGGTAGCCACACCATACTTCAAACTTATTCTATGAACGAAATAGTGAATGAAACAGACAAAAAAAGCAAGTTTTGGCTGAGCTTTAAATCTTTATTTGGCAGATGAAAAATCTCCTCATCGCTACTAAAAATAAGCATAAGTTGATTGAATTTATTGCTCTTTTAGGTGACAGATATAATATTATTTCACTTTTTGATTTCCCACAAATAGATGATATCCCTGAGACGGGAGATACATTTGAATCTAATGCATCAATAAAGGCAAATACTTTATTTGATTTCACTAGTGAAGCTACTATTGCCGATGATTCAGGCCTGATAGTGAATGTACTTAATGGTGCACCTGGCATTTATTCAGCCCGATATGCCGGGATGCCGGCAAATGATTCCTCAAACAGGCAGTTATTATTAAAGAATCTTGAAAACGTAAGTGATCGTTCAGCATATTTTGAGTGCTGCATTATTTTCAAAGATCAGGACATAGAAAGATCATTTACAGGAAGATTGTTCGGAAAAATTGGCACTGAAGAAAAAGGCGTCAATGGCTTTGGGTATGATTCCATTTTTATTCCTGAAGGTTCAAATAAAACCCTCGCTGAATATTCTGAAGATGAAAAAAATACCATCAGTCATAGGTATCTTGCATGTAAGCTGCTTTTGGAAGCGCTTTAGCTCGTTAGCATGGTACATCATTGGCGGACTCGCTTCGCTTTTGTCTTTGGTCTTTGGCCTTTTGTCTTTAGTCTTTTGTCTTTAGTCTCTAAACCTTGGTCTTTGATCTTTTGCGGGTTAATTAAATCAGTTTCATCCTTGCTTCCGTTCGCTGTTCGCCGTTCGCCGTTCGCAATTCAACGTTCGCCGTTCGCTCAACCTTGTTCATAAACCAAAGACTCATTACCGGCAACCACGGTTACGAACGAGACACCATCTTTGGCCTCCTCTACCCTGCCTATTATGCGTGCTCTGATGTTAAATTTTTCAGCAATATCAATGATCGAGGCTGCAGTTATATCATCTGTATAAATTTCCAGGCGTGTCCCCATATTGAAAACTTTGTACATTTCCTGCAAAGAAGTATCACCTGCATTTTGAATAATGGTGAATAAAGGTGGTACCTCAAATAAGTTATCCTTAACAATATGCACCGGGCTTTCGCAATATTTAAGGACCTTAGTATGGCCACCTCCAGTAGCGTGGATCATCCCCTTGATCGACTTTCGGTGTTTGTCAATGATAGGTTTTAACACCGGTAGATAGGTTCTGGTAGGTGAAAGTGCTAATTTGCCAATTGTGATTTTATCACTTCCTATATCCACTTCATCCTGTACCTTATAATTACCTGAGTATACATATTTCTTATCTGTTTCTGGGGCATAAGTTTGTGGATATTTTTCTGCATATTCATGATGAAATAATTCATGACGGGCCATCGTAAGACCATTGGAACCAATACCACTATTGTATTCAGTCTCATAAATTGATTGGCCATAAGATTCAAAACCCAATATTACCTGTCCCGGCCGGATATCGTTGATGATCAGATCTTCTTTTTTTAATCTTCCAAAAGCAGTAAAACCTACATCCGCAGTGCGGACTATATCTCCTACATCTGCGGTTTCTCCACCTGCAAGCCGGAGCTCCACACCCAGTTTATCCATTTTTTCAATGAACTTTGAAGTAGCGCCTATAAGCACAGCTAATACCTCTTTGGAGATGAGCGCTTTATTTCTGCCTATGGTACTTGACAGGATAATATTATCGATACAACCTACACATGCCATATCGTCGGTATTCATCACGATTGCATCCTGGATTATGCCTTCCCAGATCGAAATATCTCCTGTTTCTTTCCAGTACAGATAGGCCAGGGAAGTTTTAGTACCGGCTGTGTCAGCATGCATGATAATGCAATAATCTTCATTATTAGCGACAAAATCAGGCAATATTTTACAAAATGCTGAAGGAAACAAACCCTTGTCTAAATGCTCGATAGCAGCGTGTACATCTTCCTTATCAGCAGAAACTCCTCTTAAATTATACTTCGAGTTCATAAAATTTCAAATTATTATATTACAAAATAATATAATGTGTTATATTTGTGTGAAAATTGACATTATTTTGGTTAAACTAGGTTTGTGATGAACTTAAATTTAATTAAAAAACGTTGATATTCTTAACAATCTTATAATTCCATTTTTAAATTTTTCTCACATGTATCGTTCCATCAATCAACTGTCGCAAGCCAGGGTCATGAAAAAAAATGCGATCCTTGCTTTTGCACTTTTTTTAATAATATTGACATTATTAGTGCTTTCAACTAAATCAACCACTAATACTACAGATGTTGCACAGGAGCATGAAGTTATCATAAAGCTTCCTTAATTATAAATGACTGTATAGGCCATTTAATTCTGCTTCTATCATTTCTATAACTGTGCCCAGGTCTTCTTTATTTTGGATAAAATTGAGCTTATCAGCATTAATGATGAGCAAAGGACCTTCTGTGTAGCTCTCTATCCAGCTATCATATCTTTTATTCAGTTTTTTGAGATAATCCAGACTCATATTGCCTTCATAATCCCTTCCTCTGGTGTGTATATGCTCTACAAGGGTAGGAATCGTAGCCTGAATATAAATTAAAAGGTCCGGCGCTTTTACCTGAGATGACATCGTCTTGAAAAGATCAAAATAATTATTAAAATCCCTTTGACTCATGAGACCCATTTCATGTAAATTGGGAGCAAATATATATGCATCCTCATAAATAGTGCGGTCCTGGATAACTGTCCGGCTTCCTTTATGAATTTTAAGTATCTGCTTATATCTGCTATTTAAAAAATAAATTTGAAGATTAAACGACCAACGCGTCATGTCCACGTAA
>JAYUWT010000248.1:0-12506 GCA_043753405.1 Saprospiraceae bacterium
TGTAACCATGTATAAATTCCGAAATCTGTAAAATAACCACCGAGATACATTACTACCGGTCCTAATATCAAGGTCAGTATCGCAGATGGCCATGTGATAATGTACCAAAGCCTATAGATCATAATTCCATATTGCTTTTGTAGAATGCCTTTGGAGGGTTCTTCCAGATCATTTGCTTCCCTATTATAAATCAGCAATCTGACAATGTAAAACAAACCTGCAAACCAAGTCACGACGAAAATGATGTGAAGGGCTTTGAGGTATAGAAACATTAATTATTAATGATAAATTATAAATGATAAATTATAAATGGTGGCAAACAAAGTGACTTTGCAATCTACTCGCATAAGCTAACGCGCTAACAAGCTAATGCGCAAAAGCGCTATTACCCATTACCGATTACCCATTACCGATTGTTTATTTCTTCTCCAGCAGGTTGATCTGATTAATTGCCATCATATTCTTAAGTGTTCTTTCCATTCCTTCCGTGCTGCCATCCAGGAAGATCACATTGCCTTTACCGTTTTCAGCTATTTGTTTGATGGATTCTGTCCACATTGTAAAAAGAATAACGGAGGTATCAAGATTAGCTTCATGCATTTCTTTGCTTGCCTGGGACATACCTCTGGCAACTTCTTCCCTAAAAGATGCAACTGCCTGACCTCTCATCCTTGACGCTTCCCGTTCGGCTTCTGCGGCGATCTTTATTGCATTCCCTTCAGCTTCTGCAGCTTTGGTTTTGGTGATCAAAAGAGCCTGGCCTTCGTTTTCTGCGGCTGCTTTTAGATTGTTGGATGCCACGACTTTAGCCATAGAGCGCATAACTTCTTCATCAAAGGAAATGTCATTGATCTGAAGATCGATCAGATGATAACCCCACTCTTCAAGCATAACATCCACATTGTCTTTTACCTGTTCCACAATCTCTCTTCTCAAGGTAAGTACTTCAGATTGCTTTTTAGTGGCAACATAAGCCCTGATGCTTCCTTCCACAACCCTGGACAAAGTCTGCATGAAAGCTCGTTCGTCTATAAACTTGAAAGCTACAGCTTTAATGGTTTCTTCCTGGCTGCTTAAGACGGAATATAGTAACATTGATGTGAAATGCACATTAGCCTGATCGATGGTTGTAGCCTGAAATCCGAGTTCTATGGAGCGGTTCTGGATGGAAATGGTTTTAAAGACCTGCTCAAGAAACGGGATCTTAAAATTCAGTCCGGGCAATAATGCTCGCTGATATTTTCCAAACATGGTGATCACAGCCACTGTGCCTTGCTTCACAGTGACAAGTCCGGAAAACACAAATAAGGCTGCTACTACTATAATAATAATCATCGAAATACTCATAAGAGAAGAATTTTATATTTTTTACAATGGAATATCCAAATATTGGGTGTTGTGAAGATGGATTAAAGTTACTAATTAAGAATGATATTTATTTAAATCAATTTTCCAACCAGAGTCATTGCCATAAAAGCCGAAGTTTTCTCTTCCATTTCCAATTGTTGAATTGCATACCTCTGGAGTGACCCTGCAACATCATCAGACACCATTATATTTTTTATTTCTTCTCTATTTTCGAAATCATGCATTTCCGCTTCTGATGGAATGGTGTAGATGCTGGCGAGTATAGCCAGGTCATTGGCAGATAATATCCTGCTTTTTTTAAAATGATCCGGTAAGGCATCATAGCCCACCGGAATAGGTTTTACGGGCTGGACAATCGAATAGATACTTTCGCCTGAGGCTCTCGAGTAATAAGTTTTACCCATGCGACCCATCAGGTCGATCTTGTCAGGATCTATCCTGTGTCGTTCGTCCATTATGGAGTCATCCACGTGAATACAAACCACTTCACATATTATCAGATTGCCGGCACCTCCATTTTCCCCCAGGGGTTTTATTTCGATCACCTTACATTCCAGATGGGTAAGGCACTCTTTCACTCTCGGAGGTTTCACCATAGTGGATGAAAGTGGGGTTAAACCGGATTTTTCAAATTCATTGACACCGGTTGGATAATCAATACTGCACAAAGCCATCTGTCGTACCATAGGATAAGAAACAGCATTGATAACGCATTCCCCGGTAGCTAACACATTGGATAAAGTATCTTTTGTAGTATTATCTTCAACACGTCTGTTTGCACTAAAGATAACGATAGGGGGATTGGAACTGAAACAATTAAAAAAACTGAATGGTGCTAGATTTACATTACCATCTGCATCTATCGTACTTACAAAAGCGATAGGCCGGGGAGCGACGATTGCAAGTAAAAATTGGTGCAGGTCTTTCGTATCTATATTATTGGGATCTATTAACATTTAATATTATTACTTATTTTTGATCGGTTCAAAACATCCTGTTGCCAACTCAATCACGGTGGCTTGCACCTGAAGTAAGGTCATTGGGTTTAATTTTTTGATGGAAAGGTGTATGCCTTCTATAGCCGGCCATTCACTTTCTATGGTTTGGATGATCAATTGAGCTAAAGTTTCAAGCAGATCATGGGTAGAAGTAAAAACATCCTGTATAATACTTACTAATCTGCTATAATCGATTGTTTGATCAAGATGAGTGATGAGAGATCCTTCTTTTAAATGATAAGCAACTTTCAAACTTACATTAAATGTATTTCCCAAAACTTTTTCTTCGGGATACCAGCCATGATTGGCTCTGATAGTCAGTTTTTCAAATCCCACGATCATGGTCATAGATAAAAATTTATGCCAAAATAATTCTTTTATTAAGTATAAACCTAGTCTGCGACTTAAAAATAAATTATTATTGCGGGATAAAATGAAAATCATTGGCAAAACAAAACGCTCTTTCAAATTTTCTATCTCTGTTATTGGCTTATTTTAGGGTGGTTTTGAGTATTTCCTGCCTCCTTGTTCATGTACCTATCCTTCATATTGAAAGTTGGATCTTTGGCTATTCTGCTGAACGAGGATTTAAATACAGAAGGCGTTTTGCTGCATTTTATATTTTCATTCTCAACTTAAAAATCACTAAAAAGGGTCATTCTGAAATTCCTAATGCCCTGTATGTATGTAATCACCGGATGATGATCGATCCTATAGTATTACTCAGGCACTGTGATGCTTATATAGTTTCAAAAGCTGAGGTCGCCAGTTATCCTGTATTGGGAAATGGAGCTAAAAATACAGGTGTGATCTTTGTCCAAAGGGATCATAGAGGTTCAAGAGCTGCTATAAAAGAAAAAATTGGCGAATTACTTGAAAAGGGCGAAAGTGTATCCATCTTTCCGGAAGGTACAGTCAATGTAGGAGATACGACAGCTGACTTTTCGAAGGGTTCTTTTGACCAGGCGGCAACTATAGGCTGCGCTGTGGTGCCTGTAGCTCTTGATTTCGCAGATAAAACGGTTTATTGGGGAAGCGATATTTCCCTGATGAGTCATTTTATTGATGTGTTCAAAAGAAGAAAACTGGTATGTAACATCACCTTTGGAGACCCTATCTATTCCAATGACCCAATAGAGCTCATGGAAAGATCAAAAACTTTTATTGATGAAAAATTGCTTGAAATGAAAGCAAATTGGAATAAAAAAGAATATTAACTAAAATCGTTGTTTTACTTAAATGTTTAATCCTCATTTCCATAAATGCTTTAGATTTTACTTTGATCAATTTTAAGAATATCCTCTTCAGGATCAGAAGAATCTTCTAATTCTACATTCTCAAACAAAAACTTCTCCGGTATTTCTTTTTTTGTGCTGATGCCAAGTTTCTTCAATCTTTCTGCCTGGCCTATAAGGTTCCCTTTACCCGTGGAAAGTTTTCCGATAGCCTGGTCAAATTTTTCAGAAGCTTTGTTGAGGCCGCTACCAATATCTTCCATGTCTCCTACGAAACCCACAAATTTATCAAACAATTTTTGCCCCATGGCAGCTATATTCATTGCGTTGGCATTTTGATGTTCACGTTTCCAAATATCGGCTACCATTTTGAGGGCAGCGATCAGATTTGTAGGACTAATGAGCAGTACTCTCTTTTTGTATGCATAACTCCACAGTTCCTGATCAAAGTGAATTGCTGTCATAAAAGCCGGTTCGATAGGAATAAATAGCATTACAAAATCCAGGGACTTATCGATTTTGTCATATTCTTTATCACTCAGGTTGTCGATGTGAGATTTAATAGACCTGATATGTTCGGCCAGAAATAGTTTCTGTGCATCAAGGTCCTCTGCATTGGCAAACCGTTCATAAGCTGTCAATGATACCTTACTATCTACAATGATGTGGCGATCATTGGGATATTTGATCACTACATCTGGTTGTTTACGACGCCCGTGTTCATCGATATAAGATTCCTGCAGGAAGTATTCCCTGTTTTTGACAAGGCCTGAGTATTCAAGGATGTTTTCCAGGATCATTTCACCCCAGTTACCCTGGGTTTTTGCCTGGCCCTTCAGCGCATTTGTCAGATTATTTGCGTCTTTACTTATCTGATTGTTAAGGGTTACAAGTTCTTTGATACGCGCTTCCAGACTGAACCTTTCCTTCGATTCCCTGTCATAAGTCTCTTCTACCTTCTTTTTGAAATCTACGATGTTTTCCTTGAGTGGGTTTAATATCTGCTCCATACTTTCTTTATTGGAAAGAGAAAAGCGGGCAGTTTTTTCCTCCAGTAATTTATTGGCAACAGATTCAAATTCCAAAAGAGACTTTTTGCGGATCTCCTCAACTTCAGATTTATTGGTCGCAAGCTTTTCGTGGAGACTATCATTATAAGCTTCCAATCGTGAGATCTCCGAAAGTAATTTGTTAAGTTGGTTTTGATTTTCTTCCAACAATCCTTGTTGACGCTGAATGTTCTGCAAATGGAGTGTTAGGTTTTCCTGGCTTGCTTCCATTTTTGCACTTAATTCTGCGATGCGGTTTTGTTGTTGTCTGGATAACTGTTGCTCACTTGAATACAATTCTGTAGCTTTAGTCAGCAAGATGTTCAGTTCTTCATAACGCGTCTTAAGGTTTATATACTCGTTATTAGAAAGCATGTATTTATCCCTTTCAACATTGAATTTCTTTCTGGAAACATGGTTGATTTTTGAAATAAAAAAAGCTATGATGGCACCAAAGATCAGGCAACCTATGCATATAAGAATAATATTAAGATCGATTATCATAAAGTGAAATTAATACTTTGATAGCTCAAGTGAAGATTTGTTTATGTTTTAAACAACAGGAGTGTCATTTGTTTGCATTTGTCTTGTTTTCACCCTTAGTTTATTCCACTCAATAATACTTATGCCCAATAACAACCACAATAATCCAAGTGTATAACCTGCAAGGACATCTGAGAGAAAATGCACACCAAGGTATATCCTGCTGAAACCCATTAACAGGATAAATATCGATCCGCAGATGGCCCAGAATCTTCTATTGTTTAGATGGTTGCGAATGATAAGGTAAAAAATGAGTCCGTAGAATGCCATGGCAGCCATTGAATGTCCGCTGGGAAATGAATATGATGTCTCATTGTAATAACTGTAATCTTCCGGCCTGATCCTGTGAAAATATAATTTTGCGATCTGGATCGTCGCTCCGGTACCGAACATAGTGATCAGCAAAGCAGCGATGTATATAAATTTTTTTAAAAAAACAGATGTGACAATAGTTATCAGCGCTACTATGAGCAGATAAGGCAGGGAAGCCAGTTTAGTAAAGTAGTAAAAGAAAATGGCAATATTTTCCTGTCTTACAGTGAACGAATATTTAGCAAGAGAATGGTCCATAGTTAACATCCAGTTACTGTTTTCTATATTCTCCGACAGTTCGTCAAAAAATAATATGCCTGAAACAACAATTCCTATTATAACAGAAAGAGGAAAACCATTAAAATCTCTCAATGAGAGTCTGTCAGCGATGATCTTAAAAAACTTAGGATGTCTGGACTCAACTTTCTGAGCTACTGTATTAGTCAGTACATCATTTAAGAGATCGGACAGGTATTTCATAAAGTGAAACTTTTCAGAAACAATATTAACTAAATTTGATGCACGGTTAATTTTTAAAATAAATTGGAAACCCTGAAAGCCCGCCTGACCGGACTGGCAGGAGTGATATTAATATAGTAAATATAATTAGAGATAAATCAGAACCCCGAAGGTGGTGAAATTATGATATTTTTTAAATGATTTTGGTAGAGAGTGTCATAATGTCGCCCCTTCAGGGTTTTATAGGATCAAAACCTTTTGTTATTATAATAATGTCAACCCTTCAGGTTTTTGTGTCCATGTTTTATCTATATTATAAAATTGAATAATTTTTATTATAAATCAAGATCTACAGCTTTATTTCAGTTTTGATTTTTTCTAAATTATAAAATTGAACTTATGCTTTTCTAATCTGTTTTTAAAATTGGCATATTGTACCTACATTTGCGGGAATTAGTAAAAGCACATTACATGAATTGGTTTTTTACATTTTTAACGTCCAAAATGGGGCAAAAAGTTGTCATGAGCCTAACGGGCTTATTTCTTACATCTTTTCTTTTAATACACCTGGTAGGTAATCTTCAGTTAATAAAGGAGGATAAGGGAGAAGCGTTTAATACGTATGCCTATTTCATGGTCCATAATCCTGCAATTAAATTCATTTCGATCGGTTTATACATCACTATCGTTCTGCATGCCATCCAGGGTATTGTCATAGCTTTAAGTAACCGAAAAGCCCGTGGAGATAAAGGTTATGTGAAGAAAAATTCGGGATCCCGAACCTGGGCTTCAGGTAATATGGCTCTGTTGGGCACCTTATTGCTTTTTTTCATATTGATCCATATGGGAGATTTCTGGCTTAAATATAAATTCGGATCTTCATTGCCTATGGTGACCATTGAGGGGTTGGCACAGAAGGATCTTTATTTTTCAGTTGTCCAGACTTTCAGTCAATGGTGGTTGGTGGCATTTTATGTATTATCAACTATCGTATTATTTTTCCATCTTACGCACGGGATAAGCAGTGCTATTCAGACTCTGGGAATTAACAACCGTAAATATACCCCGACCATTAAATTTATTGGAACAGCTTATGCTTTTTTAGTATGTCTCGGTTTCGCAATTATTCCCGTATACTTTTATTTTTTTCTAACCCAATAGTTTCCTGAAAACTGGTCCCATTTTCAAACTTTAATAAATATAATTTTATGAGTTTAGATGCTAAAATACCTGAAGGCCAACTTGCCGATAAATGGTCAAAATATAAGTCTTCTGTTTCCCTGGTCAATCCTGCCAATAAACGCAGCTTAGAAGTGATCGTGGTAGGTTCAGGACTTGCCGGTTCTTCAGCTGCTTCTTCCTTGGCGGAAATGGGTTATAAAGTGAAGGTGTTTTGTTTTCAGGATAGCCCCCGCCGGGCGCATAGTATTGCTGCCCAGGGAGGTATCAATGCTGCCAAGAATTATCAAAACGATGGTGACAGCGTTTACAGATTATTTTATGATACGATCAAAGGTGGTGATTACCGGGCCAGAGAAGGCAATGTACATAGGCTGGCTGAAGTTAGTGGGGCGATAATAGATCAATGCGTGGCACAGGGAGTACCATTTGCCAGAGAATACGGAGGGTTGCTGAGCAACAGATCTTTCGGTGGAACACAGGTGCAACGTACGTTTTATGCAGCCGGGCAAACAGGGCAACAATTACTATTGGGTGCATACTCTGCACTGGAGCGACAAATTGGTATGGGCACTATAGAAATGTTCAGCAGGCATGAGATGCTTGATATCGTGACGATCGATGGAAAAGCCAGAGGAATCATAGCAAGAGATCTTATAACGGGTGATCTGGAAAGACATTTCGGACATGCTGTTCTTTTATGCACCGGAGGATATGGTAATGTATTTTATCTTTCGACCAATGCCATGGGAAGTAATGTGACTGCCGCATGGAAAGCACATAAAAAAGGGGCTTATTTCGGCAATCCTTGTTTTACACAGATCCACCCAACCTGTATCCCCGTGAGTGGAGATCATCAGTCAAAGCTTACATTAATGTCTGAGTCATTGAGAAATGATGGAAGGATATGGGTACCTAAGGAAAAGGACGATAACAGAAATCCAAAAGCCATCGCCGAGGAAGAGCGTGATTATTATCTGGAAAGAAGATACCCTGCCTTTGGTAATCTTGTTCCAAGGGATGTAGCTTCAAGGGCTGCAAAGGAAAGGTGTGATGAAGGTTATGGTGTAGGGTCATCTAAAATGGCAGTTTATCTTGATTTTAGTGCAGCGATTATAAGATATGGAAAAACTGAGGCTACAAAACAAAATCTAGATAACCCACCAGAAGAAGAACTAATCAAGCTAGGGAAACTCATCGTTAAAGAAAAATACGGCAACTTGTTTGACATGTATCAACAGATCACCGGTGAGAATCCATATGAGGTGCCCATGAGGATTTATCCTGCAGTGCATTATACGATGGGTGGACTTTGGGTGGATTACAACCTGATGACGACAGTTCCTGGTATGTATGCTCTTGGCGAAGCTAATTTTTCTGACCATGGTGCTAACAGGTTGGGAGCATCAGCTCTGATGCAAGGTCTTGCTGATGGATATTTTGTTTTGCCATATACGATTGGTGCTTATCTGGCCAATGAGATCAGGACCAATGCTATTCCTACTGATCATGAAGCATTTGTAGAAGCAGAAAATAAAGTAAGGACAGATATTGACAAAATGATGAGCATCCAGGGCAGTCATTCTGTAGATCACTTTCATAAGAAACTTGGAAAAGTGATGTGGGATAAATGTGGCATGGCGAGAAATTCAGAAGGTTTGACCCAGGCTATCCAGGAGATCAGGGAGATCCGAAAGGAATTCTGGTCTGATGTGAGAATTCCGGGTGATGCTAATGAATTAAACCCTAAATTAGAAAAAGCAGGTCGTGTTGCAGATTTCATTGAATTGGGCGAATTGATGTGTATAGATGCTTTGAACAGAAATGAATCCTGTGGAGGACACTTCAGAGAGGAATATCAGACCGAGGAAGGCGAAGCCATGCGGGATGATGAAAATTTTGCTTTCGTATCTGCATGGGAGTTTAAGAGTGAAAGTAATTTTGAATTGCATAAAGAAGCACTTGTGTACGAAAACATCAAGATAGCTGCAAGAAGCTATAAATAGTATTTAAAAAATAAAGATAAGTAAGGTGCGAGCTTTTACACCTCAAAAGATAAAAACAGGATCCGGTATGAAGTTAACGATTAAAGTTTGGAGACAGAAAAATAACAAGACCACTGGTGCCTTGACATCATATGATGTGTATGATATATCTCCTGATATGTCTTTCCTTGAAATGTTTGATGTGCTCAATGAGCGTCTGATAAATGAAGGGGCAGAGCCCATAGCTTTTGATCATGATTGTCGTGAAGGGATTTGCGGATCCTGCAGCATGTACATCAATGGACGCCCTCATGGGCCTAAAAGAGGGATCACCACTTGCCAGCTACATATGCGATCCTTTAATGATGGGGACACTATCATCGTGGAACCATGGAGGGCAAGAGCTTTCCCGGTCATCAAGGACCTTGTGGTAGATCGCACAGCTTTTGACAGGATCATTGCTTCAGGTGGTTTTGTCTCAGTCAATACCGGCAATGCTCAGGATGCCAATAGCATATTTATCGGCAAAGAAATTGCTGACAGGGCATTCGAAGCTGCTGCATGTATTGGATGTGGCGCTTGTGTGGCTGCTTGTCCCAACTCAAGCGCAATGTTGTTTACGTCAGCCAAGGTCCATCAATTGAATTTATTACCTCAAGGGCAGCCGGAGCGATACAAGAGAACTCAGGACATGGTACATCAGATGGATAAAGAAGGATTTGGCGGATGTTCTAATACCGGTGCTTGTGAATATGAATGCCCAAAAGAGATCACTTTGGAAAATATTGCAGCAATGAATAGAGATTATCTCAAAGCCTCATTGGTGAAAGAATAGATAATTTCAGACCAAAGTAGTCTTGTATTTTTTATATCAACTTCCATGCATTATTTTTTTTATACATATGTTTGTTCACGTGTAAAGCATTTTTCCAAAATCAAAATGATAACTGGACCTTTGCAACTTTATCCTTACTTTTTGTCTTGATACAATAAGTAACAAAAAAGTCAAGGCTGTATAAAATTCTTAACGCTCACTCATTCCGAAAATGCTCAAAAAATTACGCTCGGCGTACAAGGCTCCGTGCCTGCACTGTGTACACCTTCGCTATTATTTGGCATTTTCTCCAATCATTCACTAAATTTTATAAGGCCACTCCCGCACAGATGAAACATTATATCAATACTAAAATCCAATTTTAAAAATATTGATTATCAGATTATTGCAATTAGTTATATAGGAGTATTTTCAAAGACCTTTCCATCTTCTTGCCAATTTCTTTGGTTGCCATCCAGCACAAATATGCTTTCATAATATTCAAAACTTTGAATTGTAAGTACTGTTCCGTTTAAGTGTGGTATTTTCCCGATTCATCCAAAGTCATAACAATAAGTCGGTTTGAATGGAATATTTTTGGTGAAAATGGGTTATAGCTATATGAAATTAATCAGCAATACAGCGATCGTATTATTTTTCGTGTGTGGTATAGTTTTAACTATGAATCTTGGATGTCAGTTTGATAAGGTAGATGTATTGGGCGAACCTATTGATACTACCGGTAATAATGATACTACTGGGAATGAAGATACAACGATAGCATCCAATTGTGATCCTAATATAATCTATTTCGAGAAAGATGTACTGCCGATCATAGCTTCCTCTTGTGCAAAGAGTGGCTGTCATGATGTTATATCGCATCAGGAAGGAGTTGTTTTGAACAATTATACCAATATTATGAATACAGGTGATATCAAACCGGGTGATCCGGAAGACAGCAAACTTTATGAATATATAACAGAAGATGATGAAGATAAGAGAATGCCTCCTCCACCTAATCAACGATTGACATCAGCTCAGATCAGTGTTATCAGAAAATGGATCGAACAGGGAGCACAAAATCTGACGTGCAATGAAGGTACAGTTTGTGATGACAGCAATGTAACTTTCAGCGGCACTGTGGCACCGATCCTGAATAAAAGCTGTATAGGATGTCATAATCCAAACTTTGTGTCGGGAGGTATTATTTTGACCACACATGGTGGAGCCTCTGCAGTTGCTAATAGTGGCAGACTTTATGGTGCAATATCCCATGCATCAGGATTTTCACCTATGCCTAAATCGGGAAATAAATTGAATGCATGCAATATTAAATTAATAAAAAAATGGATAGACAATGGTGCACCCAATAATTAGAAATTCTTTATTAATACTGGGAACAAGTATTTTTCTAAGCTCCTGTTACTTTAGTAATGAGGAAGATGTTTACGGCACGGGGACTAATTGCGATCTGACTACAGCGAAATACAGTCAAAAAGTATCTTCAATTATTTCAACTAACTGTGTTAGTTGTCATGGGCCGGGGTTACAATCCGGCGGCATCAGATTGGATTCCTATAATGCATTAAAAACTAGTGCAGATAATGGGATTTTATTGAAAGTACTTAGACATGAATCCGGAGTTGTTCCAATGCCTTACGGCTTACCTAAATTATCTGACTGCAATATTTCAGTTATAGAAGAATGGATTAAAAATGGGGCAAATAATGACTGATCAAAGATTTAAACTACAAATTGATATCTTAAAATATTGAAACTATGAAAAAAGTACTTCTCATATTATTGGTTATCGCTGTCGGCATAAGCTGTGTAGTCTATTATATATGGAATAAACCCCACGCCAATGTTTCTGATGCTAAACCTGTATTTGCAATTGCTTCACAGGATTTGATAAAGGCATTTGAAACAAATGAACAGGAAGCAAATGCTAAATTTGTAGGCAAACTAATCGAAGTAAGTGGTAAAATCGGACAAATAGACAAAACAGAAGATGGTTCTGTAAATATTCTGCTTGAATCCGAAAACCCTATGAGCACAGTGATGTGCCAATTGGATGCCGTTGAGAAGACCGATCAATCCGGGCTCGCTGTAGGACAATCTGTTTCCATAAAAGGACTTTGTTCCGGATACACCACTGATGTGGTGCTGGACAGATGCCATATTGTAAAATAAAAATTAATCAAAGCAGGTATTAAATATTTAAAATAACAATCAAATATTTAAGCTGCAATTTCTTAAATATCATAATTAATCTAAATATGAAAAGCAATCTTAATTTAACGAATTTAATAAAGTTTACTTTGTTGTTCGTCATTTGTTTCATTTCGATGAATGTAAATGCACAGGGAAAATATTTCACACGTGAAGGAAATATAAAGTTTCATTCTGATGCTCCAATGGAAAAAATTGAAGCTAAGAATAATAAAGTGAGTTCAGCAATTGATGCGAGTACAGGAAAACTGGAATTCGCAGTTTTGATCAAATCCTTTCATTTTGAAAAAGCATTGATGCAAGAGCATTTCAATGAAAATTACATGGAATCA
>JAYUWT010000249.1:0-4559 GCA_043753405.1 Saprospiraceae bacterium
TTGTTAAAGTTGGGGCTATAACATGCAACTTCGAAATGACAGCCTGATCATTTCTGGGTTAATAAGTTCAGCCTTGTAAAAGATGGATATCGCAAAAAAAATATCTGATGAGGTGTGACACCTCACCAGATCAATCTACTATTATCATTCTATTGGTACTGTGTTGTGTTTCCGATTTCATTTCATATGAATACATTCCCGGATTAGACAGATCGGACCGGTGGATAAAATATTCATTTTGACCATGCTGGAGTTGAACCTGTCTGCTGAAAACCATCTTTCCACTCAGATCAAATATGTTCAATTGAGCTGTTTCCAAAGCTTTGCTTTCAAACACGATCGTTGTTGCATCCTTAAATGGATTTGGTCGATTGTAGACAGTAATGGCCTGACTACTCTTATGTTCCAACCTAATGGTATGTAATTTCTCTTGCTCTACAGTATAGGCCACTGCCTCAGTTGGTCCATGACTTATCATGAATCGATAATTAGATAATGGAGCTGAAGTCCGCTTAATCCTGAAAGAGAAAAGCACTATTTCTTCTTCATTCCATCCGCTCGCAGAAAATATAGCAACTGATCCCGCTTCTCCATGACCAAGAGGCATACGAATTTCATCAGTTGTCGTTTGCTCACCCGGGGACCAATCCATCAACGGATAACTTACCTGATCCCATGTAAAGGAAAATTGAATCGCATTATACAAACGTGCATTCTGCAGGACTACGTCAATTCTTACAACCCCCTCTTCTGCATCTGCAACCGGCCTGTATTCTACAACACACTGATCGGCATTTCTCGGCAGGATCACAGAACTCCTTGCCTGTGTGCTGGCCGTTAAATTAACATCTCCAACTTTCACCGCATCAAAGTTGACATCACTCATCGTTGAATTGAATGGGTGGATCGAATATGTTTCAGGCCATTGAGTTAACCATGGATTATTCTCATCCGGAAAGACATGCTTTGAATCAATAAATCTCCATGAACGATTTGATGGTAATTCAGTATAATAACCCAATATGAGTTTGCGAAGCTGAACAATATCAATTGCAGTGATCGAATTGCTATTATTAGCATCTGCAGCAATGTATTGGTATGGATTCTTAAATAATTCAATGCCTAAAAGATGTTTTTGAATTTTTACAAGATCCAATGTGGTTACTCCATTTCTGGCATCGCCCTCGCGTAAGGGTCTGACATCGTACTGTCCTCCTAAAGGCATAGAAGGAAAAACAAAATAACCATTCGATCCACTTGGAATTCCTTCTGCATTGCTGCCATCCAGATAAACCATTGCTCCAGCTAATTTGCCTGAACCAGGGACGCTTATATTCCCTGAAATTGTTCCTATTCCTCCCAGTTCAGGAGGACAAATATTATTGTTGTCCTGAATATCAACAGTTGTGATGCAAAAATCTGTTAGCCCGTTCTCGTCGATAGCCCACAGTTCTATCTCATTATCACCAAGATCTCCACAATCAAAAACAAGAGTTACATCTAACGGATTCTCACTAAAGGCTACCGTCAATGAATTCCCACAAGGATGATCACTGCCCGCATCAAACATATCAGCCTGTAATGTAACCATGCCCCAATCTGCTGTCCCATCTCCATCCAGATCCATCGCCATTAGATTCGTACTTAATCCATGAATGCATTTCGCAGAAGGGGCCTTACAACTCACAACGTTCACCAGCTGCTCTTCCGTGGTAATATTTCCGCATTGATCCCAAACTGTATAAAGGATTCGATGACTTCCTATCGGAAGGTCTCTTGAAAAACGGAGCGTATCTCCTATTACGATTTGTGATGTAAAATCAAAAGACTGATTATTATCTATATCAATAAAATACCTCCAGCTTATTGACGCAGCACTGGAACAATCATCTGTCGCGATTGCTTCAAAGTCGATTACTAACCCTTCACATTCAGGGTCAAAAGAACATTCATTTAAATCAGGCAGCGATTCGATGGCAGGACCTATATTGTTCATGACTTTAATCACCTGAATATGTGACCATAATCCACCGGATTGCGAATTTAACTGGCACCAATCTATCACCGTCCAAGTCCTCAGTATTTTAAAGCAAGCCTGATCCGTATTTGAAAAATCAAAAACAGCATCTACATAATTTGCACCAACAAGATCACATGGGCCATCGCTTAGCACCGGTTCATTGTATGGTGGAAACAGGTCTTCCGGATCAAGTAAGCTGATATCACAAATATCTGAGGTTGTATAATCAGCAGGCCACACGATATCAGAGAGGTCAAACAAATTATAATTAATGATGGATATCACCTGCTGACAAGTAGATTGACGTCCACCATCATCTGTAGCAGTAAATAGTCTTATGATTGATCCAACTCCGCACATATTGACATCAATTGCAGCGGATGTGGTTACCTCAACATTACAATTATCTAATGCCAATCCATCCAGGCCAAAGCATTGTAATCCCGGATTACCAGGTACACCCGGATCATCTAAACAGATTTGTTCTCTATCCTCTTCAGCCAAAGCAATCGTGCCGAAGACAGCAAGATTTTCTTCCGCAAATGGAAAAAGACAGCTGATGGTCAGATCAATCGGACAAATGATACTTGGGGGAAGCTTATCCTGCACCTCAACCTGTACCATACATTCATTAAAATGGCCCGCGAGATATGAATCAGAAACAGGTCCCGGTATTGGAGGTAAATCATATACTCTGAGGATCACCATGATTTCATTATTAGCTATGTCTTCGCAACAGAACTGAATAAAATCATCAAACAGATTGAGTGGATTTCCCGGGTTTGAGCAGGAATAATCCGATGGTGCACTCATTCTTTTAACTTTAAAATATACATCACCACAATTATCAAAACTAGCTGCATTAAAAGCTGCCGCTGAGATAATTGCTGTACCCAGATTATCTAAGGGTATGGCTAAAGTTTGGTGACACACAGGAACAGGAGGTTGCAGATCTTCAATAGTCAATACCATCGTGTCCATCCCCATCAGGTTGCATCCATTCGTTGCGATATAAACAATATTATGAATGCCCACTGGCAACCCATTCACTTGCCCGCCATTTCCCTGAATTGTTCCAAAAGGACCTTCTACTCTTACTGTGTATCCGGGTGAACAATCTTCTGTGATAATAGCCGGTGGAAGCAGCACATTTGCCAAACACTCAGCCAGAGAAGCTGATATGGTCATATCAACCGGAGCGGTTACATCCGGGGGGGTGATATCTATGACTTCAATGATTTGGGTAGAATCAATTGAAATATTATTCGCACACCAATCATATACTGTCCATGTTCGCAGGATTTTATAACCACCACCGCATAAAGGAACTTCAAAATCGACCATGGTCACGGACAGATTACAAAAGGCCCCATTGAGAATGGGATTTCCATTTATGGATGGTATTCCTGT
The DNA here is from genome assembly GCA_043753405.1 of Saprospiraceae bacterium. Taxonomy (GTDB): domain Bacteria; phylum Bacteroidota; class Bacteroidia; order Chitinophagales; family Saprospiraceae; genus Parvibacillus. The sequence goes on from JAYUWT010000249.1 coordinate 3,431, forward strand.
ATTCTCTGCGGAAGTGTCAGGAGGCGGAAAACAACTCAGGGCGTTAACCCCTACCAAATGAGGTGGAAATACAACATCTTCGAGATCCGCCTTTTGCAATGATATAAATTGCTCACATGTATCAGCGTTGTTATACTCATCAACGATAACATACGTCCTGAAATACTGAGAAATAATATCATCCTCACAATTGCCTGAAGAAACCAGCAAGTCGTACTTATAAACAATCGTACCTGCGCAGTCAGAAATGTCACTGGAGTCAATCGGATTATATGCATCAAGATCTGCTGTACATTCCAACGTGATATCATCCGGGCAATCAACGATAGGTGCCTGTTTATCCAAAACGAGGATGGTGGTCATACAGGATTGTCCTGAAATTGGATGACTGATGACAACCATATAAGTATTGCCAACCATCTCGGAGGTGATAATATCCCCGAGGGAGGATCCATTTTCCATAATATCCACCACAATCTCACCAATGCAGCCAGACAGGACGACACCTAGTATATCATATGTGAGTGTGTCCTGGCAGTCTGAAGAAACACTGACCTGGACAGGAGGGTTATTGGGAGGACAAGACATGACGCAATCCTGTGCATCTGCATTCGAAAGTACACATAGTAAAGCCGACAACGCAAAGCATAAACGTCCTGTAAAACCAGAGGTAGCCAGTTTTTTCATAAGAGACAAATTGGGTTAATCAATCGTTGTTACTGCTTTGGGAGCAAGTCTTTGGGATGGGACGTAATTACATATTAAAAAATATTATCAATTGATAATAACAGATTTTTAATTCAATACACATTACAAATATATATAATATGTTATTCATTCCTACGATTTCTTTAGATTTTTACAATATTTATTTGTCATATATACTTAATCGATATCTATAAATGTCTAATTGGCAAAAGATTGATTAATATTGATGGATTATTTCACATCAAAAAAAATTGGGGACGACGCATTTAAACATCAGGTTTCATCCCGTCTTATTGGGATTATTGGTTAACCAGAGAGTAAAGACCAGAAATAGAAAAGCCTCCCTCCAACGAATTGGAGAGAGGCCATCCCAAAAACCGATTTATATTTCTATAAACCCGTTGCTGTTTACACGCTTCTA